>JAEZXF010000023.1 GCA_023419995.1 Pseudomonadota bacterium
CCGCTTCGGCTGCTACGACCTGACGCGCAAATACTACCTGCTCGCCCGCGACCCGATGATCGCGGGGCGCGACCCGCCGCCGGGCGGCGCGATGCTGGAGATCGGCTGCGGCACCGGGCGCAACCTCGTCCACGCGGCGCGCCGCTATCCGGGCGTGGCCTTTCACGGCGTCGACATCTCGCGCGAGATGCTGGCGGCGGCCGGCGGCGCGGTGGCGCGCGCCGGGCTTGCGGGCCGCATCCGCCTCGCGCTCGCCGATGCCGCCGCGTTCGATCCCCAGCGCACCTTCGGCCGTGCGGTCTACGACCGCATCTTCATCTCCTATGCCGTGTCGATGATGCCGGGGTGGCGGGCGGTGATGGCGCAGGCGGCGGAGCGCCTTGCCCCGGGCGGCGCGCTCCATGTCGCGGATTTCGGCGACATGGCCGGCCTGCCGGCCTGGACGAAGGCGGCGATGTACACCTGGCTGCGCTGGTATCACGTCACGCCGCGCCCCGACCTGTTCGAGACCGCCGCCGCGCGCGGGGACGGCCCCGGCGGCAGCGCCGAGGCCGTCCGCCTGCACCGCGGCTTCTCGTGGATCTCGATCGTCCGCAGGGCCTGACCGGGCCATCGTTAACCGGCCGTTAGGGTTAACGGAATATTGCTCGTCTCCAGCATCGGGCCCTTGGGTCCACAGCCATGGAGACGTTCGACCGATGACGACCACACGCGACGCGCCCGCGACGGGCAAGCGCCTCGGCGTTGCCGCTCTTGCCGTGCTGGCGGCCGTTTCGCTCGCCGGCTGCGCCGGCAAGGACCGGATGAGCACCGGCTCGGTCTCGCGCGATTCGTCGCGGTCGGCGGAGGCGATGTCCGCGCGCGAGCTGGCGTCGAGCATCGACGCGCTCGGCCGCTCCTATGCGAAGAACCCCAAGGACATGAACACGGCCATGCGCTACGCCTCGGCGCTGCAGATGAACGGCCGCAACGACCAGGCGCTCGCCGTCATGCGCAAGCTGGCGATCGACTATCCGCAAGAACGGCAGGTGCTGGCCGCCTACGGCAAGGCGCTCGCCGCCTCGGGCGAGCTGCAGCCGGCGCTCGACGCCGTGCGCCGCGCCCAGACGCCGGAATATCCCGACTGGAAGCTGATGTCGGCCGAGGCGGCGATCCTCGACCAGCTCGGCCAGCAGGACGAGGCGCGCCGGCTCTACGGCCGGGCGCTGGAGATGAAGCCGGGCGAGCCGTCGATCCTGTCCAACCTCGGCATGTCCTACGTGCTGTCGGGCGACCTGAAGAACGCCGAGTCCTACATGCGCCAGGCCGCGCAGGCGCCCGGCGCCGACAGCCGCGTGCGCCAGAACCTGGCGCTGATCGTCGGCCTGCAGGGCCGCTTCAGGGAGGCGGAGGAGATCGCCGGCCGCGAGCTGTCGCCGGAGCAGGCGAGCGCCAACGTCACCTATCTGCGCTCGATGCTGGCGCAGCAGAACGCCTGGAACCAGCTTCGCGACGAGAAGCGCAACACCAACTGAGCCCCCTCTTTCTGGCGGACATGCGATGTTGCGCCGCACCAGGCGCATGGCCGCCATGCGTCCGCGCCACTGGAATGTCGGGTTTCGCGCTCCTACATGTGCTGCGTTGCACAATGTGAAAGGCAGCAGCCATGTCCTCGAAGTCGATTTCCAGGGGATTTGTCGAGTTCCTCGATGCGGTCGGCAGCGCCCTCGCCGTTTCGGCGGCCACGCGCCAGTACCGGCAGCCGACGGATGCCGACCTGAAGCGCCTCGGCATCAACCCCGCGCAGTTCCACGGTATCCGGCGCTACTGACGCCGGCCGCCTATCGCTTGACGAAGGTCAGGTAGGCCGGGATGCGGCCTTCCCGCAGGGCCTTCGCCTCGTAGCGCGTGCCGGGCCAGCCCTCGTAGGGCGTACGCCAGTCGTCCGCCGTCTCCGCCTGCCAGTCGAAGCCGCCATGCGCACGGCAGGCCGCGAGCGTCCAGTTGACGTAGGTGTCGATGTCGGAGGCGAAGCGGAACCGTGCGCCCGCCTTCATCACCCGCGCGAAGCGGGCGAGGTTGGCGGCATTGACGAAGCGCCGCTTCCAGTGCCGCTTCTTCGGCCACGGATCCGGATAGAACAGGTCGATCCCGTCGAGGCAGGCGTCGGGCAGCCAGTCGAGGATGCGCGTCGCGTCGTCGTCGTAGAGGCGGAGGTTCGGCCGCCCGTCCTCGTGCAGCCGCGACAGGAACTTGGCCATGCCGTTGACGAACGGCTCGACGCCGATGAAGCCGGTGCCCGGAAAGCGCCCGGCCTCGTGATGCAGGTGCTCCCCGCCGCCGAAGCCGATCTCCAGCCGCACCCTGTCGACAGGGACCGCGAATAGCGTCCTGACGTCGGCGGGCGCCGGCTGTGCCGGATCGAGCCTGAGGCGGGGCAGGAGAAGCCCCGCGGTCTCGGCCTGCGCCGGGCGCAGCGTCTTGCCCCGGCGGCGGCCGAAGAACGCCTCGGTCGATCGTGTGCGGCGTTCCCCGGCCATTCGATTCCCGACCGTCGCGCCCGCGTCAGGCGGCCACGGCCTGCTTCAGCGCCTTGATGAGGTCGGTCTTCTCCCACGAGAAGGAACCGTCGCGGCCGGGCTTGCGGCCGAAATGGCCGTAGGCGGCGGTCTTGGCGTAGATCGGCTTGTTGAGGTCGAGGTGCTTGCGGATGCCGGTCGGCGACAGGTCGATCACCTGGCGGATCGCCTCTTCCACCTGCTCCTCGGTCACGCCCTTGCCGGTGCCGTGCAGGTCGACGTAGATCGACAGCGGCTGCGCCACGCCGATGGCGTAGGCGAGCTGGATGGTGCAGCGGTCGGCGAGGCCGGCGGCCACCACGTTCTTGGCGAGGTAGCGCGCCGCATAGGCGGCCGAGCGGTCGACCTTGGTGGTGTCCTTGCCCGAGAAGGCGCCGCCGCCGTGCGGGGCCGCGCCGCCATAGGTGTCGACGATGATCTTGCGGCCGGTGAGGCCGGAATCGCCGTCGGGGCCGCCGATGACGAACTTGCCGGTCGGGTTGATGTACCAGTTGCAGTCGTCGGCGATCTTCAGGTCGCCCAGCGCCTCGCGGATATAGGGCTCGACGACCTTGCGGACCTTCTTCGAATCCCAGCTCGTGTCGAGGTGCTGCGTCGAGAGCACGATCGAGGTCGCCTCGGCGGCCTTGCCGTCGACGTAGCGCACCGTCACCTGGCTCTTGGCGTCGGGGCCGAGCTTGCCGACGTCGCCTTCGCCCTTGTGGCGGGCGGCGGCCAGCAGCTCGAGGATCTTGTGGGAATAGTAGATCGGCGCCGGCATCAGGTCGGGCGTCTCGTTGCAGGCATAGCCGAACATGATGCCCTGGTCGCCCGCGCCTTCCTCGCCCTGCTTGTCGGCGGCGTTGTCGACGCCCTGGGCGATGTCGGCCGACTGCGGGTGCAGCAGCACGTCGATCTTCGCCGTCTTCCAGTGGAAGCCGTCCTGCTCGTAGCCGATGTCGCGGATCGCCTTGCGCGCCACGGACTTGAACTTGGCCGGGTTGATGACCGTGTTGCCGTTCTTGTCGGTCTTCAGCAGCGAATCGGGAACCCTGACCTCGCCGGCGATGATGACGCGGTTGGTCGTGGCCAGCGTCTCGGCGGCGATGCGGACGCCCCACGGGTCGATGCCGGTCTTCTTCGCTTCGCGGTAGACCAGATCGACGATCTCGTCGGAGATGCGGTCGCACACCTTGTCCGGGTGGCCTTCGGAGACGGATTCACTGGTGAAAAGGTAGTCGCGGCGAGACACGGGCATCCCCTCATGAAAGACACGCCGGGGCGCCCCGGCTGAAGCGCCCGCTAGTTATCTGTCCGCGCCTTGCCGCGTCAAGCGAACAAACGTCTTCCCCGCGCCGCGGCGGCGGAAAGGGATTCCGCTTCGTTAAGCCGGCGCGGGACGGGATCAGTCGTCCTTGGCAAGGGTCCGCACGAGGTCGATGATGCGGCGGCGCACCTTGGGGTCGTCGATCCGGGCGAAGGCGCGGTTGAGCATCAGGCCCTCGCTGCTCGACAGGAAGTCCACCACGTAGGAGGTCTGGTTCTCCTCGGCGAAACCCTCGCCCGGCGAGCCGCCGGGCGCGTCCTCGAAGAAATAGGCGACGGGCGCCTCGAGGATCGAGGCGATGGCCTGCAGCCGGCTGGCGCCGACGCGGTTGGTGCCCTTCTCGTATTTCTGGATCTGCTGGAAGGTGATGCCGAGGTGCTCGCCGAGCTTTTCCTGGCTCAGCCCGAGCATGTTGCGCCGCAGCCTTATCCGCCCTCCGACATGCACATCTATCGGATTGGGTTTCTTCTTGCTGTCAGCCATGATTCCCCTCGCCGTCTCCAGCCATCGACCGCCGGACCGATCTCTTCGCCGGGGCGGCCTGCCGGATCCGCCCCCCGACAGTCCAGCATGTCGAATCCTCTGGGAAACGACGCTGCACTATGAGTCTCTAATATATCCCTGTCAATCCGCGCGGCGGGTCGCGCGGCGTCCCTGCAGCGCGGACAGGGCGAGGAAGACAACGAGGACGAGGCCGGAAAGTTCCGGCCGGCCGATGCGCTCGAGGCGCTGGCGCGGCACCGTCACGTCGAGCGCGCCGACGGCGTCGAGCGCGAAGGCGTCGATCACCCGGCCATAGGCGTCGACCACGCCCGAGATGCCGTTGTTGGCGGCGCGCACCAGCGGCCGTCCGGCCTCGACGGCGCGGATCTGCGCCTGGCGGAAATGCTGGTAGGGGCCGGGCGTGTCGCCGAACCAGGCGTCGTTGGTCAGGTTGAGGATGAAGTCGGCATCGCCGTCGCCGTATCCCGCGGTGCCGGGGAAGATGATCTCGTAGCAGATGAACGGCAGCGCCCTGACGCCGCCCTGCGTGGTGAGCGGACGGCGCTGGCTGCCCGGCGTGAAGGCCGAGACCGAGCGCACCAGCTTCTCGACGCCGATGCGCGACAGGAGGTCGGCGAACGGCATGAACTCGCCGAACGGCACCAGCCACAGCTTGTCGGCCGCGTCGTGGATCTCGCCGGCCGAGTTGATGGCGACGACCGCGTTGTAGTAGCGCATGTCGGCGCGCTCGCCCTCGATCCGCACCGCGCCGGCGAACAGCGTCTGCCGGTCGCCGATCAGCTCGGCCAGCGCCACCAGCGCCTCCGGCTTCTCGGAGAGGATGAAGGGCACGGCCGTCTCCGGCCACACGATCAGCTCGGGTGCGGGGGCTCCTTCCGCGGGCGGGGGGGCCGACAGGTCGAGCAGCGTCCGGAAGATGCGCTCGCGCACGCTCGCGTCCCACTTCTCGCGCTGGTCGATCGACGGCTGGACGATGCGCACCTGGACCAGCGCCGGCGGCGCGGCGTCGGCGGCCGAGAGCCGCCACGCGCCGTAGCCGGCATGCAGCGCCACGAAGCGCGCCGCGGCCGCGAAGCCCGTGCGCCGACCGCGCCGCGAGGCCAGGAGCGCCGGCGCCGCGAAGACGAAGACGGCGAGCGCGTTCATCCCCGCCATGCCGACCAGGCCGACCGACTGCATCAGCAGCGGCGTCGGCATCGCCGCCTGGCCGATCGCGTTCCACGGGAAGCCGGTCAGGACGAAGCTGCGCAGCCATTCGGCGACGGCGAAGCCGGCGGCGAGCGCGGCGATGCGGCCGGCCCCGTCGCTCCACAGCATGCGGGCCAGGAGCGTGGCGATGCCGTAGAAGGCGGCGAGCAGCGCCGGCAGGCCGATGACGGCCAGGGGCAGCGCCCAGGCGAACAGCTCGGCCTCGACGAGGAGCGCCGCCCCGGTCCACCACAGGCCGGCGAGGAAATAGCCGAAGCCGAACCACCAGCCGATGGCGAAGGGCCGCAGGACGCGGCGCAGCAGGCGCTCGCCCGGCTGGCTGGCCGCGCCGTCGAGCAGCCAGACGAGGACCGGGAACGAGACGAAGCAGGCGGCGAAGAAGTCGAAGGGCGGCTGCGACAGCGCCGCGAGCGCGCCCGCGAGCATCGCCGCGAGCGCCCGGCGCCATCCCCACAGCAATATCACCCTGCCGGCAAGGCGCTCCATCGGGTCCCCGGATTGTCTGGCGAATCAGCCCTCGTCACGTTCTAGCAGCGGCGGCGGCGGGCTCCAACCGGACACCGGCCGGAGCGGATCCCGGCACTCGGCGAGGCGGCCCTTGCCGACGCCGGGCCCGTCGCGTCGGGCGGTCTTCGGCGGAGGCCTTGAGGGTCGTTGGTGTCGGCGGAAGCCCCGGTCGTGCGACCGGTCTCGCGGGGCTTGTTCGCACTTGCAAAAAAACTGTGGCATATACCCTGCGCGACGATCGAGCTTGAGGGAGGAGCGGGATGAGCGCAACCGGAGAGAACCTGCAGCCGGCACCGCAGGTGCCCATCGTCCGCACCCTGCGCGCGCTTCGTTCGACGGTGGCCGGCTGGCGGCGCGAAGGGGCGACGATAGCGGTGGTGCCGACCATGGGCGCGCTGCACGAGGGCCATCTGAGCCTCGTCCGTGCCGCGCTCGGCCGGGCCGACCGGGTCGTCGTCACCCTGTTCGTCAATCCGAAGCAGTTCAACAGCGCGGCGGACCTCGCCGCCTATCCCCGCACCGAGGACGAGGATGCGGCCAAGCTCGCGCCGCTCGGGGCGCACATGCTTTACGTGCCGGGCGGCGAGGAGGTCTATCCGCAGGGCTTCGCGACCACCGTTTCCGTCACCGGCGTCAGCGAGGGGCTGTGCGGCGCGTTCCGGTCCGGCCATTTCGACGGGGTCGCCACCGTCGTCGCCAAGCTCTTCCTCCAGACCGGGGCCGACCTCGCCTTCTTCGGCGAGAAGGATTTCCAGCAGCTCCACGTCGTCAGGCGCATGGCGCGCGACCTCGACATCCCCATCGAGATCGTCGCATGCCCGACCGTTCGCGAGGCGGACGGGCTGGCGCTGTCGTCGCGCAACGTGCGCCTGTCGCCGGCCGGGCGGGCGATCGCCCCGAGGCTGGCGGAGGTCCTTGTGGCGGCGGCACGCCGGATCGCGGCCGGCGCCTCCGTGGCCGGCGTGCTCGACGAAGCCGGGGCGGCCATCGCGGCGGCGGGCTTCGACCGTGTCGAGTATCTGGAGCTGCGCGCCGAGGACGATCTCGCGCCGCTCGACGGCCTGCGCCGGCCGGCCCGCCTCCTCGCCGCGGCCTGGCTGGGCGACACGCGCCTCATCGACAATGTCGAGGTCGCCGTCCCGGATGCCGGGTGATCGCCGCCGCGTGGGGCGCCGGCCGGTGCAACCGGATCAGCCTTCGAGGTCCGTCTTCAGCCGGTCGAGCATGTCGACGGCGCGCGCGGCGTAGGGGCCGATCCAGCGGTCGTGGAGATGCTTGATCGGCAGCGGGTTGAGATGGTTCCACCGTGCGCGCCCCTTGCGCCGGACGATCACCAGCTCGGCCTCCTCCAGCACCTTGAGATGCTGCATCACCGTGCAGCGGTCGAGCGCGGGAAAGGCCGCGCACAGCTCGCCCGTCATTTGCGGCCGGTCCCTGAGCGCATCGAGGATCGCCCGCCGCACCGGAGCCGCCAGGGCCCTGAAAACCCTGTCCGAATCATCTTCGCTTGACATGTTATATTTTTATAACATGATACGATCTCCAACAAGGAGGCCGATCATGGAACTGAGATTTTCGGTATCCGGCCGGATCGCGAGGCCCGTGGCCGAGGTGTTCGAGGCCGTCGTCGACCCGGCGCAGCTGTCGCGCTATTTCACCACCGGCGGCGCGCGCGGGCGCCTCGCGGCGGGCGCGACTGTCTACTGGGACTTCCACGACTTTCCCGGCGCGTTCCCCGTCGAGGTGGTCGAGGTCGAGAAGGACCGGCGGATCGTGCTGCGCTGGGGCGCCGAGGAGGGAACGGCCGAAGGCTCCTTCACCACGGTGACGATGACCTTCGAGCCGACCGGCGACGGCCGGACGCTCGTCACCATTGCCGAGGCGGGCTGGCGCGAGACCGAGGCCGGCCTCAAGGCATCCTACGGCAACTGCCAGGGCTGGATGCAGATGCTGTGTGCGCTCAAGGCTCACCTGGAGCACGGCATCAACCTGCGCGAGGGCATGTTCAGATAGGCGCGGCATCTGCCGCACCTTGATAAGCCGCAGCCTTTCCTCTATATGAGCATCAAATTCTTGGTCGGTATGGCGAAGAGTGGGTCCACCCGGTCCCGCTCTTTTTTGTTACCGGCGGCATGGAGACGATATGTCCGAAGGGCTTTCCGGCGACGACCGCATCATCCGCGAGACGGGCCTCGACGCGCGCGTCGCCGGCATCGTGCGCCCCGTCCTGGCGGCGGCCGGCTTCCGGCTGGTCCGCGTGCGGATGACCGGCCAGAACGGCCTGACGCTGCAGATCATGGCCGAGCGCGAGGACGGCACCATGGACGTCGACGGCTGCGAGGCCGCGAGCCGCGCCGTCTCGCCGGCGCTCGACGTGGAAGATCCGATCGACAAGGCGTATCATCTGGAGATCTCCTCGCCCGGCATCGACCGGCCGCTGGTGCGCAAGGGCGATTTCGCCGCGGCGATCGGCCACCTCGCCAAGCTGGAGACGACGGCCCCGGTCGAGGAGCGCCGGCGTTTCCGCGGCAAGATCGTCTCCGCGGACGATGAGAGCGTGGTGATCGAGCGCGACCAGGCCGCCTATGGCGAGGAGCCGACCGTGCGCGTGCCGTTCGACCTGCTCGCCGAGGCGAAGCTGATCCTGACGGACGACCTGATCCGCGAGGCGCTGCGGCGGGACAAGGAACTGCGCCGCGCCGCGAACGACGATGGCGAAGCCGTGGACGGCGAAGCCGACGAAACCGAAACGGAAGACTGAACCGGACGCCCGGCCCGCACGCCGGGAGCCTGCCTCAGGGAGACGAAGATGGCAGTCAGTGCAAACAGGCTCGAGCTTTTGCAGATCGCTGATGCGGTCGCGCGCGAGAAGGCGATCGACAAGAGCATCGTCATCGCCGCCATGGCCGACGCGATCCAGAAGGCTGCGCGCTCGCGCTACGGCCAGGAGACCAACATCCGCGCCGACATCAACTCGCAGACGGGCGAGATGAAGCTGCAGCGGCTGCTGGAGGTGGTCGAGAACGTCGAGGAGTACGCCCGCGAGATCTCGCTGGTCGACGCGCGCACCCGCAACCCCGACGCCCAGGTCGGCGACTTCATCGCCGAGCAGCTCCCGCCGATGGATTTCGGCCGCATCGCCGCCCAGTCGGCCAAGCAGGTCATCGTGCAGAAAGTGCGGGAGGCAGAGCGCGACCGTCAGTATGAGGAATACAAGGACCGCATCGGCGAGATCG
>JAEZXF010000030.1 GCA_023419995.1 Pseudomonadota bacterium
CAGGAGAAGTGTCGCGGCTGGCGCATGTGCGTGTCGGGCTGCCCCTACAAGAAGATCTACTACAACTGGTCGTCGGGGAAGTCGGAGAAGTGCGTGTTCTGCTACCCGCGCATCGAATCCGGCCAGCCCACCGTGTGCTCCGAGACCTGCGTCGGCCGCATCCGCAATCTCGGCGTCGTGCTCTACGACGCCGACCGCATCGTGGAAGCGGCGTCGGCGCCGGAGGAGGGCGACCTCTACGAATCGCAGCTCAAGATCTTCCTCGACCCCAACGACCCGGCCGTGATCGCCCAGGCGCGGAAGGACGGCGTGCCGGACGCGTGGCTGGAGGCCGCCAGGCGCTCGCCGGTGTGGAAGATGGCGATGGAATGGAAGATCGCCTTCCCGCTCCATCCCGAGTACCGCACGCTGCCGATGGTCTGGTACGTGCCGCCGCTCTCGCCGGTGCAGTCGGCGGCGGAGGCCGGCCACATCGCGCTCGAAGGGGCCATGCCCGACGTGCGCTCGCTGCGCATCCCGGTGCGCTACCTCGCCAACCTGCTCACCGGCGGCAAGGAGGAGCCGGTGGTCTCGGCGCTGGAGCGCATGCTCGCCATGCGCGCCTACATGCGGTCGAAGACCGTCGACGGCGTCGTCGACGACCCCGTGGCGGCGAAGGTCGGCATGAGCGGGGCGATGATCGAGGAGATGTACCACGTGATGGCGATCGCCAACTACGAGGACCGCTTCGTCATCCCGACCAGCCACCGCGAGATCGGCGAGGACGCCTACGACGTGCGCGGCTCGTGCGGGTTCTCGTTCGGCAACGGCTGCTCGGGCGGCACCTCCGACGCCGACCTGTTCGGGGCGAAGCGGAAGAAGACCGTGCAGACGCCGACCGACATCTTCAGGGAGCCCGCCGAATGAACACCGTGCTCAAGATCGCATCGCTGCTCCTGTCCTACCCAACGCAGGAGCTGAAGGAGGCCGTGCCCGCCATCCGCGCGGCGCTCGGCGAGGACGCGCGCCTCGACGCCCGCGCCCGCGACAGGCTGGTGCGGCTGGCCGACGACATCGGCCGCCTCGACCTCTACGACGCGCAGGAGCGCTACGTGCACCTGTTCGACCGCACGCGCACGCTGTCGCTGCACCTGTTCGAGCACGTCCACGGCGAAAGCCGCGACCGCGGCCAGGCCATGGTCGACCTGATGCAGATGTACGAGGCGCAGGGGCTGGAGATCGACGCCAAGGAGCTGCCGGACTACCTGCCGCTGTTCCTCGAGTTCCTGTCGATGCTGCCCGAGGCCGAGGCGCAGGACCTGCTCGGCCAGGTCGGGCACATCGTCTCGGCGCTGAAGGAGCGGCTGCGCAAGCGCCGCTCGGTCTATGCCGGCGCGTTCGTGGCGCTGGAGGCGCTGGCGCAGGGCGCGGCCGACGGCAAGCTGCTGCGCGAGCTGCTCGACGCGCCGGAGGACGACCCCGACGACCTCGAGGCGCTCGACCGCGTCTGGCAGGAGGAGGCCGTCACCTTCGGCGGAAACGCGGGCGAGAACGCCTGCGGCCCCGACCGCCTGCGCACCCGCATGCGCGCCGCATCGCGCGACGTCGGGCGGGACGCCGCCGCGCGCGCCGAACCGCCTGCAGCCTGAGGAGAGTTGCCTCCATGTACGCCTATCTCAACACGCTCGTCTTCGGCATCTACCCCTACATCGCGCTCGCCGTGCTGGCGCTCGGCACCGTCGTGCGCTACGACCGCGAGCCCTATACGTGGCGTTCCGGCTCCAGCCAGCTCCTGCGCCGCCGCCAGCTCGTCGTCGGCTCGGTGCTGTTCCATCTCGGGGTGCTGGCCATATTCGCCGGCCACCTTGTCGGCCTCCTGACGCCGATCGCCCTGTTCGACGCGCTCGGCGTCAGCCACGGCGCCAAGCAGATCCTGGCGATGACGGCCGGCGGCATCGCCGGCGTCGCGGCGATCGTCGGCGCGACGATGCTGATCCACCGCCGGCTGTTCGACCCGCGCGTGCGCGCGGCGTCGAGCTTCTCCGACACCGCCATCATCATCCTGCTCTGGCTCCAGCTCGCGCTCGGCCTCGCCACCATCCCGGCGTCGATGCAGCATCTCGACGGGCACGAGATGGTGAAGTTCATGAACTGGGCGCAGGGCATCTTCACCTTCGATCCCGGCGCGTCGGGCTACATCGCCGACGTCGCGCCGATCTTCCGTGCCCATCTCTTCCTCGGCCTGACGATCCTGCTGATCTTCCCGTTCACCCGGCTCGTCCACATGCTGAGCGCGCCGGTGCGCTATCTGTGGCGGCCGGGCTACCAGGTGGTGCGGCGCAAGGAGCCGCGCGCGGCGCGCGTGCGGCTGCCGGCGGAATAGGGGAGGAGCGACGATGGCCACGGTCTACCAGGCACGCAAGCCCGAGGGCGGCGACGGCTACACGACCCGCCGCGAGCCGGACACCACGGTGCCGCCGAAGGCGCGGCCGGTGCTGGCGGCGATCACCGTCAACGGCCGGCCGGTGCCGGAGGCGGAGATCCTCGCCGAGGCGCAGCACCACCCGGCGGGCAACCCGGGCGCGGCGCTGATGGCGGCGGCGCGGGCGCTGGTGGTGCGCGAGCTGCTGCGGCAGGAGGTCCGGCGCCTGAAGATCGCGGCCGTGCCGCGCATCGACGAGGGCCGCCGCCGCGAGACGGCCGAGGACGCCGCCATCCGCGGCCTTCTGGAGCAGGAGCTGCGCGTGCCCGAGATGGGCGAGGAGGAATGCCGGCGCTTCCATGCCAACAACGCGGCGCGCTTCGGCGGGCCGGAGACGGCCTTCGAGGCGGTGGCCGGCGACGTCGCGGCGTGGCTCTCGGCCGCGAGCTGGTCGCGGGCGGCGGCCCAGTACGTTGCGGTGCTGGCCGGGCGGGCCGATATCCGCGGCATCGACATCGGCGCGTCGGAGGGGCCGCTCGTCCGCTAGGGCGGATGAGCGAGGGCGGACGCGCCGCCACGACCAAGGGAGGGACATGTCCGCGCTGCCGCCATCGCGCCTGCGTCGGCGGGGCGGTGCGTGGACAGGCTGCGCCACACTGGGTGGGGGCACTCAAGGTGCGCAGCGAAGCCGCCGCCCAAC
>JAEZXF010000065.1 GCA_023419995.1 Pseudomonadota bacterium
GGCTAGGGAATCCCATGCGATTTGCAGGGATGGCAAACAGGGTGTGGGGCTCCGTTCTGCGGTTTTCCGTCGGTCCAGACGGCTCGATCTACGGCATGCGGCCGGCCCGCCGCCCGACCCGTTCCGCTCGCTCTCGATTCACAGCCCCGACAGGAAAGGACTATCCATGGGTATCAGGAAATTCGCCGGACTGGCCGTCTCGACGGTCGCGCTCGCCGCGCTGGCCGCATGCTCGTCCACGGGCGACGGTGCCGGAACGGCCGCCGCGCCGGCGCAGCCGTTCGACGTCGCCGCGGTCAGCATCAGCCCGATGACCCCGGCCAACCTGTGCCGCCAGCTCGGCGGGCAGGGGCAGGCCCCGACCGTCACCATCCGCCATACGCCCGCCGCGGGCGTGCCGATCCGCCTCCACCTGCAGGACAGGCTGAGCGACGGCAGCGTCTTCAACCACCGCAGCACCCGCGTCACCTCGGACGGCTCGGGCACGACGGTCGTCGACTACGCCTTCCTGCCGCCGTGCAACACCACGGGCGGGCGGCTGAACTCGAACTACCAGCTCACGGTCGAGGCCGGCGGCAAGTCGCAGACGGTCGGCTGGGCGCGCTTCAACTCCGCATCGCGGACGATCCAGTAGCGGGGGAGGCAGGCAGGTGGCGAAGACCGGACCGCTGATCGGCGCGATGCTTTGCGGCCTGCTCGCTCTATCCGGCGCGGGGGCGGCGCAGACGCCGCCACCGTGGTCCCCGATCCCCTATCCGGTGATGGGGCGGGGAAGCGCGGCATGCACCCATGCGGGCGGCCAGGGCGACGTGTTCTGCTTCGGGCTGCGCTGCAACGCGTCCGACGGCACGCCGGAATGGTTCACCTATCAGGTCGGCGGCGATTCCGCGGACGGCGAGGTCAAGGTCGACCTGATCGTCGACGGGCGGAGCCGCAGCACCCTTCTCATGAGCCAGTCCGGGACGCCGCAAGGCGAGTGGTCGTTCACCGCCCCGCACGACCCGGCGCGCGACCGGGCGATGCTCGACCGGCTCAGGGCGGGCTCCGGCCTCTCCGTGATGGTCGGCGGCGTCTCGGGCGCGCACCTGTCCCTGCGCGGCTCCTCGCGCGAGATCGGCCGCGCCATCGCGACGTGCCGGGCCGCCGGCGCTCCCGCGGAAAAGGCGCCGTCGACAGCCGGCAGCGCGCCCGACGGGACGTTCGGCGAGCCGTATGACGCCGTCGCGGCGATGATGGGCGGGCAGGGCTGCGAGGCGACGGAATCCGAGATCGTCAAGGCGATCACCGAGGCTGGCTTCGGCATCTGGGACGCCAACCTGTTCGTGGCGGACGGAGCCGAGGACGGCACGCTGGAGCTCGTCGACAGGACCGACGAGGTCTACACCTACCACCTGGCCGGGTGCGCGACCGGGCGGAACGCGCTGGCGGTCGATCCGGGCGCGGCCGGCCTGACGCTCGCCTCCGGCCAGCTGCCGCAGCCCGTCCGCGCGCGGCTCGACGAGATCGCCGCCGCGTGCGGCGACGCTTTCCGGACGGAAGGAAGAAGCGGTAACGCGTTTCTCGCCGACGACCTCGACGGCGACGGCATCTACGATTTCCTGCTCAATCACGCCCAGTTCTGCCCGTCGCAGATGCCCGTCCTGTGCGGCGCGTCCCGTTGCCCGCTCACGCTGTTCGTCTCCAGCGGGGACGAGTGGCGGCGCTTCGATTTCATCCTCCAGGGCTACCGTGAGTTCTCGGAGAAGGGGTTCCTGTTCATGTGCAGCACGGACGGCCGCAAGGCGGGCGTGTTCATGGAGAACGGCGAGCTGAAGCAACGGGACTGCCGGTGAGCGCTCTCCGCCCCTGACGGACTCTCCCGTGCCGATCGATTGCAACGGTGGCATAGCTTCTTCGTCTTCATCCCCCGGACAGAGGCGCGGGCACACCCTCTCTGGTTCGCCGGGATGAAGCGGCCTCTTGCCTGCATCGGGTTCGGTGAGGCCGTATCGGTGTTCGCCGGTGGCTGGCGCTGCGAGGTCTCACAGCGATGAGGGCCTGAAAGGAGAAGATCTGCGTCGCCGCAGAACGCGCCCGGTTGGAACAGCGGACGAAAGCCCGTTCCATCACTGGAAGCTCATCTCCTCCGGAGCGTGCACCCCCGAGACAGCCAACCCATGGCAGCCGCGCGTCGTGGCCGAGACCGCCGAAATGGCCGTTGTCGCGGGGCGAGGTGGGAGCGGGCACCGGAACACCACCCTCCTTCACCGTCTCGCTGGCGACGGGCCGCATCCGGTTGTCGTCGGGCGACGAGACAGGAACGCGCGCCCGGGCGGACTTCCGCGCAGCGTCTGCGTTGGCGGGGAGCGGCCGGTGACGGCCTCGGTCCGACCCCCCTTTCGGCCGTGGCGGCGGGCTGCCGCCGTCACCCGCGCCGGCCGTCCCGCAGCACCTCGCCCAGCACGGCGAAGATGCGGTCGTCGAGCGTCTGCGACACGTTGAACCGCAGGAAGCCGGTGGCGGATTGCGACGGGCTGAACACGTTGCCCGGCGCCAGCACGACGTTCCGCGCCAGCGCCGTGCGCGCCACCGTGGCGGCGTCGAGCCCCTCCGGCAGCCGGCTCCACAGGAACATGCCGGCCTGCGGCTCGATCCACGGCTCGATGCCCAGCCGCCTCAGCCTCGCGGCGACGTCGACCATGGCGCGGGCGAGCCGGCCGCGCAGCGTCTCCACGTGCCCGCGGTAGCCGCCGTCGCCCAGCACGGCGAGGACGAGCTCCGCCGCGAGCCGGCCGCCGCCGAACGAGGTGGCGATCTTGAGGTCGGTCAGCCGCTCGATCCAGTCCCGCCGCGTTGCGACGAAGCCGCAGCGCACGGAGGCGGAAAGCGTCTTGGAGAAGCTGCCGATATGGATGACCCGGTCGAGCCCGTCGAACGCGGCGAGGCGCGGCGCCGGAATCGTCTCGAAATCGGCGAAGATGTCGTCCTCGACGATGGTCAGGGCGAACTGGTCGGCGAGCTTCAGCACCCGGTGGGCGACCGCCGGCGACAGGGTCGCGCCGGTCGGGTTGTGGATCGCCGAGTTGGTGACGTAGAGCTTCGGCCGGTGCTCAGTGAGCGCGGCCGCGAAGAGGTCGACGTCCGGTCCGCTCGGCGTATAGGGCACGCCGACGACCCGGACGCGATGGGCGCGCAGCAGGGCGCGGAAGTTGAAGTAGCAGGGATCGTCGATCAGCACCGTGTCGCCGGGCTCGAGCAGGAGGCGGCACAGGAGGTCGACGGCCTGGGTTCCCGATTCGGTCAGCATGATCTGGTCGGGCGAGGCCTCGATGCCGCGGTCGGCCATGCGCCGGGCGATGAGCCGGCGCAGGGGCGGCAGGCCCAGCGGCGAGCCGTAGTCGGCCAGCGCCGCGGCGTCGGCGCGCGCCAGCGCGCGCAGCGCCTTGCGCCGCCCGTCGTCGGGAAGCCCCGACGGCGGCAGCCAGCCGCCC
>JAEZXF010000076.1 GCA_023419995.1 Pseudomonadota bacterium
CCCCTTGCCCGCGCGCGCCTCACTGATTGCGGCGTGCATGATCTTCTCTTCCGTCACCTCGGCGCGCGGCATCTCCCCGACGGCGCGGCCGCCGCCGGCGACGAGGATGCGCCCCGACAGAGGGTGAGGATCGCCGGCGGCCGTCCCCTCTCGCAAACAGGAGAAGAAACGGGCCGCGACGCCGAAATCCCCCTCTCCGCTCGCGGGAAGAGGGTGGCCCGGAGGGCCGGGTGAAGGGCGGCGGCGAGGTCGAACGTCCTGCCCCTTCCGCCTCAGTGGATCGCGGCGTACATGATCTTTTCTTCCGTCGCCTCGGCGCGCGGCATCTCCTCGACGATGCGGCCGCCGCGGGCGACGAGGATGCGGTCGGACACGGTGAGGATCTCGGGCAGGTAGGAGGAGATGACGATCACCGCCTTGCCCTGCCGCGCCAGGTCGCGGATCGCGGCGTGGATCTGCGGGATCGCGCCGACGTCGACGCCGCGCGTCGGCTCGTCGAAGATGACGACCTGCGGCTCCTGCGCCAGCGACTTGGCCACCACCACCTTCTGCTGGTTGCCGCCGGAATACTCGATGATCTTCAGGCTGCGCCTGAGCGCCGAGATCGACAGCGCCTCGACCCAGCGGTCGGCCACCGCCTTGCGCTCGCGGAGCGAGTAGAGCCAGCGCCGGCCCTTGGGCGAGGCGAGGTAGCCGAGATAGACGTTGTCGTCGGCTGTCATGGTCTCGAAGAAGCCGTCGAGCTTGCGGTCCTCGGTGATGTAGACGATGCCGTCCTGCACCGCCTGCCGCGGCACGCGGTAGCGGATCGGCCTGCCGTTCAGCGTGATGAGGCCGCCGCGCAGGAAGTTGCGCTTGCGCGCGCCGCAGATGACCTGCGCCACCTCGGTGCGGCCGGCGCCCACCAGCCCGGCCATGCCGACCACCTCGCCGGCATAGGCCGAGAACGACATGTTCTTGACCACGCTGCCCATGGTGACGTTCTCGACCGACAGCACCTTGCGGCGCTCGGCCGGCGCGTGCTGCTCGTCCTCCGCCTCGCGGGCGACCGCCGCGCTTGCCGCCGCCACGTCGCGGCCGACCATCATGCGCACGATGCCGGCGCGGTCGAGTTCGCCGGCGGCTTGCGTCGCCACCAGCTTGCCGTCGCGCAGCACGGTGATGCGGTCGGCGATCGACAGCGCCTCCTCGAGCGCGTGGCTGATGAAGATGATGCCCACGCCCTCGGAGCGCAGCCGGCGCAGGAGGTGGAAGAGGTGCTGGATCTCCTCCGGGGTGAGGCTCGCCGTCGGCTCGTCGAAGATGATGACGCGGGCGTTGTGGCGCACCGCGCGGGCGATCTCGACCATCTGCCGCTTGGCCGTGCCCAGCGTCTCGACCAGCGCCAGCGGGTCGACGTTGAAGTTCAGCGCCTGCTGCGACTGCTGGGCGGCGATGTTGATCTTGCGGTAGACGGAGACGAGCTTCTCCATGCCGAGCTCGAGGTTCTGGGCCACCGTCATCGACGGCACCAGGCTCGTCTCCTGGTAGACCATGGCGACGCCGGCCCTCAGCGCCTCGCCGGGCGAGGCGAACGACACTTTCTCGCCGCCGAGGAAGAAGTCGCCCGAGGACAGCTCGACCGCGCCGGCGATGGCCTTGCACAGCGTCGACTTGCCGGCGCCGTTCTCGCCGAGCAGCGCGTGGATCTCGCCGGGCTTCAGGTCGAAGTCGACGCCGTCGATGGCGTGGACGCCGCCATAGACCTTGGAGCCGCCGGCGATCCTGAGCACGGGTTCAACGGTCGCGGCGGTCATGACAGGGCACCTCGCGGGAGTTCGGCCGCAGCCAGCCTTCCATGGCCTTTCGAGACGAGAAGCAGCCGGCCGTCTTGCTCGGCCACGTCGGTGATGCCGTGGAGCGCGCCGGAGACGCGGCTGTGCAGGCTCTCGATCGCGTCGCCGGCGGCGTCGAGCCGCGCCACGAGGCCGTAGGAGCGCGGCGGCGCCCACGGCTTCTGGATGCCGAGCTTCTTGATGCGGCCGATCTGCGTCGGCTCGCGATAGTCGAAATGCCCGCCGAGCGACGGGCCGATCCACAGCTCGGGCGGCACGCTCTCCATCATGCGGGCGCGGAACGCGTTCTCGCGCAGCACGAACTCGGTGAGCTGCGTGCGCAGGGCGAAGAAGGCGACCCAGGTGCCGCCGCCCGCGGCGCGCGCCAGCCGGCAGGGATAGCCGGCGAAGTTCTTGACCAGCACGGTCTCCCTGCCGCCGTCGAGCGGGACGGAAAGCAGGCGGTGGCTCCATGCCTCGGTGACGAGCACGCGCCCGGCCTCCGGCGCCGGGGCGACGCCGGCCGGCCACGAGAGCCCGTCGCGCACCACGCGCGCCCCGGACAGGTCCCCCGCGCAGATCACGAGCCGGCCCGAGCCCCTGCGCTTCTGCATCAGGTCGGGGAGCCAGGCGTCGGGGCCGTTGGCGCGCGAGCCGTCGGTCAGCGCCACGCTGCCGTCGTCGAGGACGGCGATGGCCGTGACGCAGGCGAGCGCCGCGTCGCCGGCCCGCTCCAGCCACGCCTTCGCCCGCCCGTCCGGTCCGAGCGCGACCACGCCGCGCCCGGCGACCGCGGCGAGGATGGTGCCGTCCGGCAGGGCGGCGAGGCTGCCGGCCGCGCCGTCCAGCTCGGCGAAGGTCCGCGGCTGCGAAAGGTCGCCGCCGCGGAACGCCATCACGCGATTGCCGGTCGAGACGCAGACCGTGCCGTCGCCGCCGATGCACACGCCGTCGGGCGAGGCCAGCTCGGCGAGCGTCGCCGCCTCCTCCAGCCGCGTGTTGGGCGAGAAGCCGCCGTCGAGCACCGGGATGGCGTGGACGTCGCGGTCGGGGAAGAAGATGCGGTCGAGGATGTCACGCGCCAGCGACATGATCGCTCCTTTCCTCCTCGCGCCGCGCCGCCTCGGCGGCCGGCTTCGCCGCGGCCGCTCCCTGCGCGCCGCGCGCCTTGTCGCCGTAATAGGCTTCCCAGCCGGTCCAGCTCCGGTCGGCGTCGGGCAGCTTCAGTCGGCCGATGCGGTTGTTCTCCAGCCCGCCGATGTAGCGCCAGCCCTTGTGCTCGCGGATCGAGGTGATGGTCGGGTGGTTCCTCGCGCCGGGGTCCCACAGCGATTCGAGCACGTTGCCGTCGTCGTCGAACTTGATGATGCAGCCGTAGTTGATGCCGGGGCACAGCCACTCGTCGGGCGGGATCTGCTTGACCATGCGGACGCGGAACGACGGGTCGGCCATGGCGAGGTCGAACACCGGCGAGCGGATGCCGACGAAGGCGAGCCAGTAGGTGCCGTCGGAGGCGCGGTTGATGTTGTCGGGATAGCCCGGCAGGTTGTCGACGAGGATCTCCAGCTCGCCCTTGCGCTCGCCCTCGATCCAGTAGCGGTAGATGCGGCACAGCCACGTGCTGACCCAGTAGATGCAGCGCCCGTCATGCGACACGCACACCCCGTTGGGGAAGGCGAGGTTCTTGAGCACCGTCGTCGTCTTGCGGGTCTTCGGGTCGTAGCACAGGATGCGGCCGTTGCCCCTGCCCTCGAAGCCGTCGAGCGCCCAGTCAGAAAGGTCGTAGCGGGTCGAGGCGTCGCTGAAGAAGATGCGGCCGTCGGGCGCGATGTCGAGGTCGTCGGCCAGAAGCAGGCGCGAATCGTCCTTCAGCCTGTACCAGGTGCGGCTGGTCTCGTCGGTGACCTTGAACACGGTGCGGTCGGGCCGCACGCCGTAGACGCCCATGCCGGCGACGCAGGCGATGATGTTCTCGTCGCGGTCCATGGCGAGGCCGAGCGGCCGGCCGCCGATGCGCGCGAACTCCTCGCGCACCTGGTAGTCGGGCGCGAGGAAGCGGATGATCGAGCCGTTGCGGTTGACGGTGTAGAGGTGGTCGTTGCGGTCGAGGATGAAGTCCTCCGGCCCCTCGATCCGGTCGAGGGCGATGGCCTCGACGGTGGAGAGCCGGTCGTTCTCGGCATAGACGCTGCCGCTGTCGCGCTCGATCGAGGGCGGCGGCGTGAACTCGACCAGCGTCGGCGAGACGTAGATCTTCTGCAGGATCTTGCTCTTGTTCTTGACGAACTTGACGTTGAAGCCGACGGCGAGCAGCAGGATGAAGCCGATGGTCGCCGTGGTCAGGCTGCCATGGGTGCCGAGCTGGACCAGGCCGTTGATCAGCAGGAAGATGATGGTGGCGCCGATCAGCGCCCGGCCGATGGTGCCGCGCCCGCCGGCGAGGCTGATGCCGCCGACCACGGCCGCGGCCAGCGCGTTGACCTCCCAGCCGACGCCGGTGTCGGTGCCGGCGCTGTTCTGCCGCGCGGCGTAGAGGAAGCCGGCGAACGAGGCGAGCACGCCCGACAGCACGTAGGCGCGGAACAGCGCCCGCTTGACGTCGATGCCGGCGTGGCGCGCGGCCTTGCGGCTGGAGCCGACCGCCATGATGTGCACGCCCGAGCGGATGCGGGTGAGGTAGAAGTGCATCACCAGCCCGATGACGATCAGGCAGGCCATGTTGAACGGGATGCCCCAGACATAGCCGATGCCGACGAAATCCCAGGCCGGGCTGTCGACGTAGCCGCTCGCCAGCTCGACCGTGTAGGCGGCGGTGACCTTGTTGTAGGCGGCGCGCACGATGATGAGCACCACCATCGTCGTCAGGAAGGGCCGCGTCTTGGCGTAGGCGACGAGGCCGCCGTTGACCGCGCCGATCAGCACGCCCCAGGCCATGGTGCCGAGGAACACCATCGGCAGCGGCCATTCCTGCACCAGCAGGAAGTAGAGCGCGAGGAAGTTCGCCATGGCGAAGACCGCGCCGACGGACAGGTCGATGCCGCCCGACAGGATGGTGATCGCCATCGCCATGGCGACGAACGCCTGCTCGGGGAAGCTGCGCATCAGCTGCTGGAGCTGCACCACCGAGGCATAGTCGGGGATCGCCAGGATGAAGGCGAGGAAAACCACCAGCATGAGCAGGAACGGAACGATCGGCTCCATCCAGCGCTTCTCGAGAAGCTCGCTCATCATCAGCTGTGGCGATAGCCTGTACCAAAGCCGCCGCACGTGTTTGCCCCGATCCGGTCTGTCGTTGGAAACGGGCGGCGCCCCGGGGGGGGCGCCGGCGGGGGGGGGGCCCGCGA
>JAEZXF010000089.1 GCA_023419995.1 Pseudomonadota bacterium
CACCCGTCGCGGTGCATCATCGGCAGGCGGCGGGTGAACACATGCACCCGCGCCGGCGGGTGTTCGTCCATGGCGAAGCGGCGAGCCGGATCGTCGAATCCGCACAGGAAATTCAAATTGAGCAGCAGCGCCATCCTGCGCGGCCGATGCACGCGCAGGGCATGCGCCACGAAGGCATTGAGCACCTCGCCATAGGGCGGATTGGTGACGATGTCGCGTCCGGTCGACACCTCAGAGCCGAGGAAGTCGAACACGCCCTGGCACTCGCCATGCATCGTCGAAGTGCCGTAGTCGACGAGATCCGAGATCGCGACATCGTAGCCCGCTTCCTCCAGCGGGCGCAGGATCGCGCCGCGCCCGCATGCCGGCTCGTAAACGCCGGGCGCGGCATGAAACCGCTCCAGCGCAAGCAGCGCGCGCATCGCCTCGACCGGCGTTTCGTACAGGTTGCTGCCGCGCTCCTCGCGCGTGGCGCTCTTCGTGCCGATGTTCGCCCGCAGGCTGGCGCGGCTCGGCTCCAGCCCCGCCGCCAGCCGCGCGGCGATAGCCTGCTCGACGATGCCCGGCGCCTCGCGCTCGGCATCGCGCAGCTTGCGCGCCTCGTGGATCTCCTGCCGGCTGAGCCCGACCTCGGCGGCCGTCGGCGGGCGAATGTCGTCAGCGTCTTCGACGACTTTCCTCGGCCGGCCCGTACGCTGCCCGACCTCTCCCGACGCCTGCGCCGCATCGTATTCGTCGGCGAGCCGCACCTTGGCCCGGGCCTCGATCAGCAGCGCGTCGGCCTGCAGCCGCCGCGCCTTGCCGACCAGCTTTTCCGCTGCGCCTAACCGCGAGGCGAACCCCGCCGCCGCCTTGGCCTGGTCGTAAGCGCCGGCCGCCAGCATTCGCGCCGCCATCACGTCGCCCTCGTCGAGCAACGCCCGCGCCCGCTCGACAACGGCGACGATGTCCGAGGCATCGGCGATGGCGACGGCAGCATCCATCACGCCATCCCCAGCGCGTGCTTGTAGAGGTCGAGGATCGCCTCCTCCTCCTGCCGCTCGGCCTGGTCCTTCTTGCGCAGCCGGATGATCGTGCGCATCGCCTTGGTGTCGAAGCCCGTGCCATTCGCTTCGGCGAACACTTGGCGGATGTCGTCGGCGATCTCGCCCTTCTCCTCCTCGAGCCGCTCGATGCGCTCGATGAAGGCGCGCAGCTGCCCGGCCGCCACCGTCTGCGGCCCGCTCGCCTCCTCGTCGGCGCCGGGGCGCAGCGCCTTGCCGGCACGCTCGCGCGCGGGCTGGCGCACGTCGTAGGGGCTGTACTCGTCGTGATCGGACATCAGCGCGCCTCCCCAATCTGGATGAGGTTAACGCGCTTGCCTTTGTTGTAGACCTCGACCACAGCCTTGGTGATCGCCGTTTCGGACGAGCCGCCCGAGAGCTTGCGGAACGCCTCGGCATGCGCGGTGAGCTGTGCGAACGATTGTGGACGCAGCGCGCTCGCCAGATCGCCGTCGGCAATGCCGGTGTTGTTGCGGATGATGCGAGACAGAGCCGTGATCAGCGTCCCGCGCAGCGCCTGCGCCTCGTTCGGCCACGCGGCGCGGATGACGAGCAACGCACGGCGCGTGGCCTCGTCGCCGTAGCGTTCGATGCAGCGCTTCACCGCTCCGATGGAATTGGTGAGGTTGGGCCGATAATACCCGGCCGCTGGCACCACGTCGCACCCAGCCGATTGCAGCACGGCCGAGATCGCCTGCGCCGTCGGATCGCCGGCCGTCAGCCCGGCCCAGTATTGCTCGACCGAGGTGACGGCCATGCGGTCGCGGTTGATGGCGAGGAAATTCTGCGCCTCGTCGGCCGCGCCGGCATGCGCCACGATCACCGCCGGTACTGCCTCGACATCCGGATGCAGCTCGGCCGCCTTCCAGCGGTGCTGGCCCTCGACGACATTGTAGCGCCCGTCATCCTTGCGCGTCAGCACCAGCGCGCCGAACTTGGCCCAAGAGAACCCGCGCAATATCTTGTCGACCAGCGCCGGACGCACGTCGCGCTGATAATTGCTGTCGACGTCGATTAAGGTGACGTCGACCCATTCGAGGTCGGGCGCGGCGCCGATGTCACGGTTGATCTCGCTCATGTCGCCTCCCTGCCCGCCACAACGAGCCGATAAGCGCCAACGCCGCGCGAGGCGCTGACAATAGAGATTCCGAGCGGCGCCACCTTTCGGCGCAGCTTGGAGATAAGGGACTGAATGACCTCACCCTCAGGAAGATCGGCGTCGAGGGGATAGAGCGCGCGCTCGATCGCACTTCGCGAAACGAACTCGCCACCTGCGCGATGCAGCAGGCGCACGATCTCCATTTCCTTCCCGCCAACATGCGCAACGGCGCCGTGACGGATGATGACGCCTGCATCATCAACGCGCAGCGCGTCATCATCGGGCAGGGTCTGGCCGCAGGTCGGACACATGCAGGCCATCACAGCCCCTCCCGCCTGTCGTCCGCCACGCTGGGCTGGCCGGCGAGAAAGTCGCGATGGAACCGGCAGTAGCTGCCGTTGACGCTGCCGCGCCGCCAGTCGTCGATGCCGACCGGCTCGGCACAGAAGCGCACGCCGTCGGCGGGATGCCCGACCGGGAAGCGGCATCCGCGCGGCGGCACGTCGAGCAGGATCACGCCGTCGGGATCCGCGCCCGGAGCGATCGGCGCGTTGCGGCCGGCGACGGCATCGAACAGCGAGCGGAGAAAGGCGGAGGGGCGAGGCTGGGCGTTCATCGGGCCGCCCTCGCCATGATGTGGCGCTCCTGCCGGGCCAGCTTGCGCATGGCCGCGGCCTTGACCGCGATCGACTCGCCGATTTCCTTGCGCGCCGTGCGCACCGTGTGCAGGCAGGTCGGCGCGGTGGCGGCCGCCAGCGCCGCGGCGTTGCCCTCGCCTCCCTCCCGGATCATGTCGCCGACATCGTCGAGCGCGAGCGGCGCGCCGTCCTCGCCCTCGTCGAGCGGCACCAGGCGGAACCCCGCGAGCGCCGCCAGCTCCTCGAGCAGCGGCACGGCGACGCCGTCCGGCATCTCGCGCTGCATGTCGAGAAGGATGTCGACCGGCATGAAATCCTTCGGCTGGGCGATGCTGCCGTATTCCGACAGCGCCGGCGCGCCGACGCGCGTCACCAGCGAGAAGCGCTTGCCGCTGACGATCTTGAGCGAGTGCCGCGTCGCGGCCTTGAGCGCGTCGCGCTCCTCGTCGGTGGTGTTCCTGGGCAGTTTTTCCATGGCGGGCCTCGGGCAAGGCTTCGCCGTCAAGAGAATTCTTTCGCAAAAGATTCTCATGATCGGCGCGTGGGTCTGATTCAAGGTGCGGGCATGAACACCCGCGAACACATCACGTCACGGCGGTCCCTGCGGAGGCGGGAGAGCCTCGGAGACATCGCCCTCCCGCCCCGCAACGCGGGCACGCGCACTGAAACGGCTGCCGGCCGCGCGATCGAACGCCGGCACGGCGACGAGGTCGCCCTCGAAGGTGAAATGACCCGCGCCGGAGGTCGGCAGGGAGGGGGAAACCCCCTCCGACGCGGGAGCTTCCGCTGCGCGTGGCCCCGCGCTGCGGAACGGGAACGGGAGAGCGGAGCGATGCGCGATCATTCGGCCGTCTCCGGTTCGTACTCAAAGAGATCGGGGCGCAGCGCCTGCATCGACAATCCCGTCGCTGCAGCCACGTCGCGTAGTCGCTCTGATGGAACACGCTTCCACATCGATATAGCCGACGGCGAGCAACCAAGGCGCCCGGCCAGAGCTTTGCGCCGGCCTCGCTTTGCGTCGAGGTATTCGATGAGCTTGTCCATGCGCGGCAAATTAAGTGGGACTGAAATATCAGTCAAGCTGAAAAATTTCAGCACCACTTTATGGCATGGGCGGCCGGGGAAGGAGATGCTTCGGGATGTCTAGCGCACACTCCAAACTCGCCGTGCCAACATCCGTTAAGGAGCGCCGTCTCAAGCTTGGATGGGGCCAGGAACTCCTTGCCGAGAAAGCGGGCCTCAGCACGACGACAATTCACAACCTAGAATCTGGGAAGAACGGCTTTACCGACAAATCGCTTGCCGCCCTATCAAGCGCACTCGGCTGTACGCCGGCCGAGCTGCTGACGCCGCTAAGAGACCCAACACCGAAGAAGACCAGGAGTGAGCCCGAGATCCTCGCGTTGCTTGCAAGCATTGAGGGCCTGAGCGATACAGATATCGACGTCGCGTTCGGTGTAATCCGGTTAGCTCTGTCTAGACGGGGCGGATCAGAACCAGCGGAACAGAATGATCGATCTGCACCTGCCAGTCGCCTCCATGAAGTAGAGCCATCGCGCTAGAGAGCTCAGCAGCCTTTCGCCTCACAACAATCTTTGGATCGAGTGGCGCAGCGGCGCCTGCCGCCTCACGCAACCCCGCGACGATTTCGTCGTTGCGCGTGAGGAACTTTGGTCGAATGCGATGAACGAGTGCCATTCTCCCCTCCATCCAGTTCAGGAACATTATCCTACGCGAAGAGTCAAGAACACAAAGTGAACCGACGTCTTTGGCCGACATATGGGGCTTGAGCAAGATCTCTCGACGCATTGCTAATTTTCAGTGACACTTAATTTTCCCATTGACGGCAATTTCAGCCTGACTTAATTTCTCTCCATCGCAATTCAGCGACTGGAGAGAACCCATGCAGCCTTTCATCGGCATCCACCCCGACATGCCCGCCTATGGCCGCACGCTGCGCGGCATCGAGGCGCGCGAGCGCCGGCAGGCGCAGGCCAGGCTGAAGCCTCTTCCCGAGCGCGTCGCCGAGGCGATGCAGGACATCGCCGCCGTGCGCGGCTCCTGCGACATGGACGACCTGGCGCTCCGCTTCCCGGGCGAGGCGCTGACCGATGACGTCGTCGCCGCCGCCTGCCGCCTCGCCGGCCGCCGCTCGGCCACGCGGGTGGCCTGACATGGACCCCCGCCCGCCCGTCGAGATCGCGCGCTTCCCCGATCCGGGCTTCGGCCCGTTCGACGGCGCGGCGCTCTCGGCCGAGATCAACCGCGCCGCCGTCGCCCGTTCACTGGGCTGCGCCGGCGCGCAGGTCGCCGCCATCCTCATCGCCGCCGCGGCGATCGGCCTGTTCGTCTCCCTGATGTGGGTGCAGCTCGCCCGCTACGACGCGGCGCTCGCCGCCTGCGCGGGGGTGTAGGGCGATGGCCGACTGGGACGAGACCCGATCCCTCCTGCTCGCCGCCGCCAGCGCGGCGAGTGGTGCGACAACAGATCTAGTCGAGGCGACGCGACTGGCGACCGGCCAGAACTTCACCCGCCCCAATCAGGTCGAGACCGCCGCGATGCTGGTCGACGCGCTCCGGCTGACGATCGAAGCCCTGCCCAGCCAAGGCGACGAAATGCTGCTCGTCACGCTCGATAAGTGGGTGGCCGACAATGCCTGACCGCGCGCCCTTCAACCCCGCCGATCCGTTCGACGCCATCGCCAACCTCGCCAATACCGAGATCGCCTATGGCGGCGTCCGGTTGACCCAGCGCCCCGAATACAAGGCGGCCGAGGCCGGCCACCATGTCGACCTGGCCGTTGCCGTGATGTGCGGCGCGCTCACCGCCGTCGCCGGCATCGTCATGTCGCACGGCGAGGAGACCGACGAGAACCACGCGATCATCCGTGAGGCGATGGTCGCCTACCTGCCGCAGGCCATCGACAACGCCCGCAGCATCATCGGCCTGCCGCCGCTGCAGGAGGCGGGCCGATGAGCATCGCCCGCAGCGGAGCCCGCCTGCAGGTTTGCTGCGACGCCTGCCCCGCGAGCTATCCGAACACCTACGAGGTCGAGGATTTCGCGGTGATGATCCTCGACGCCAAGGCGGCCGGATGGATCATCCGTAAGGCCATGCCCAAGGCCGGCGACCGCGACACCTCGGACCTGTTCGGCTCGGCGCCGCGCATCGCCGGCAAGCCGGCGCGCGAGGAGCCCTACACCCACACCTGCCCGAGCTGCGCCCGCCCCCTTCCCGCATCGAAGGAACTGATCTGATGCCGGTGAAATACGTCCGGTGGTTCACGCGCGACCTGCTGCGCGCCGAGCCCGATGCCCGCTTCGTCTTCGGCGACAACTGCCGCCGCGTCGGATATGGCGGCCAGGCGGCAGCCTGCCGCGACGAGCCCAATGCCATCGGCGTCGCCACGCTCATCGCCCCCGGCGAGTACTATCGCGCCGACGACCCAGCCGCGCTCCGCACTGTCATCGCCGACCTCGAGCGGATCGCCGCCGCGCTGATGGCGGGCCTCACCGTCTACGCCCCGGCCGACGGCCTCGGCACCGGTCTCGCCCGTCTTCCCGAACACGCGCCCGGTCTGCATCGCCTGATCGTCGCATTTTTCCACGCCGCGCCGGGCGAACCCTGCCCCTGGCCCCTCGAAACGGAGCACTGATCATGGCCCGCAAGAAAATCGTCCCGGAAGCAGCTGAAACGACTCGCGAAACCATCGTGGCTTTCAAGGGGTTCAACGCGGATTTCTGTTGCACTCCGAACGGCACGACGTACCAGTACGAGGTCGGCAAGAC
>JAEZXF010000158.1 GCA_023419995.1 Pseudomonadota bacterium
GCCGGGCTGCGCGCCGTAGAACAGCGCCGCCGACAGCGCCAGCGCCCGGCGCGGATCCTCGACCTCGATGACGGGAACGCCGATGCCGTCCGCGACGGCGCCCCTGGCCGCGATCACCGCGGCCGCGCCCCGGCGCGCCGCGTCGGCGGCGAAGGCCGCGCCGTCGGCCTTGCTGCCGGAAAGGGCTGCGAACAGGAAGCCCGGCTCGACCTTGCGCGAATCCGAGGTCAGCCCGGCCACCTCGACGCGCTCCAGCGGGGCGGAGACTGGCAGGGCAGCGGAAAACTGGCTGAGCTTCATCGAATTCCGTCGTCCGACTGAGTGCGCGTTCTGAATGGCATCCCCCCGAGAATCATTGCGAGGAGACCAGAAGGGCGCCACTTTCATGGCCGAAATCGGGCTTGACGCCAAGCAAGGCGGCCGAACGGCGGATGATGTTGCCGACGACCGGCGCGGTGTTGAGGCCGGAGGTCGCGCTCATTCCAGGCTTTTCCGGCTTGGGCTCGTCGAGCACCACGAGCACGATGTATTCGGGGTCGTTGACCGGGAAGCCGGCGAGGAAGGCGTTGAAGCGCTTGTCGTTCGAGTAGCGGCCGGCGACGACCTTCTCCGCCGTTCCGGTCTTGCCGCCGACGAAGTAGCCCGGCACCTCGGCGCGGCGGCCCGAGCCCTTCTCGACGTTGAGCCGGAAGAGGTAGCGCATCATCGCGCTCGTCCTCTCGCGGATCACGCGGGTCGCGTCGCCCACCGCCTGCTCTGCCGTGCGCGGCAGGAAGGTCGGCTGGATCAGCAGGCCGCCGTTCAGCATCGCCGCCGCCGACATCGCCGTCTGCAGCGGCGTCGTCGCCACGCCGTGGCCGAAGGAGATGGTGATCTGGTGGATGCGCTTCCACTCGGACGGCTCGGTCGGCCGCGCCACCTCGGGCAGCTCGGTGCTCATGCGGTCGAGCAGCCCGATCTTGCGGAAGAAGGCGCGATGGTGGTCGACGCTGACCGTCTCGGCCATGCGCGCCGTGCCGATGTTGGACGAGTAGATGAACACCTCCGGCACGGTCAGCACCCTGCCCTTGCCGTGGAAGTCGCGGATCGTGTGGCGCGCGATCTGGATCGGCCGCGTCGCGTCGAAGCGGCTGTCGAGCGTCGCCGTGCCGGCGTCGAGAGCCATGGCCAGCGTGAAGCCCTTGAAGGTCGAGCCCATCTCGTAGACGCCGGCCGACATGCGGTTCAGCCGGTCCTTCTCGTGGGCGTTGAACGGGTTGTTGGGGTCGTAGTCCGGCAGCGAGGCCATGCCCAGCACTTCGCCGGTACGGGCGTTGAGCACCACGGCGCCGGCGCCGATCGCCCGGTAGCGCTCCATCGCCTGCGTCAGCTCGTCGTGCAGGATGTGCTGGACGCGCAGGTCGATCGACAGCCTGACCGGCTCGAGATCCTTCGGCACGGCGAGGCCCGTCGCCTGCAGGTCGGCCAGGCCCTGGTCGTCGATGTACTTCTCCATCCCGGCGATGCCCTTGTTGTCGACGTTGACGAGGCCGACGATATGGGCGGCGGTCGCGCCGCCGGGATAGAAGCGGCGCTTCTCGGTGCGGAAGCCGACGCCGGGAATGCCGAGCTGCATGATCGCCTGCTGCTGGCGCGGCGAGAGCTGGCGGCGCAGCCAGATGAAGCCGGCGTCGCTCTTGAGGCGGTTGTAGGTCTGCTCGATGTTGAGGTCGGGCAGCACCGTCAGCAGCCGTTCCAGCGCCTCGTCGGCGTCGACGATGCGGCGCGGCTCGGCATAGAGCGAGGCGGTGTTGATGTCGGTGGCGAGCACCTCGCCGTTGCGGTCGACGATGTCGGGGCGCGACGCGGTCACGCGCGACGGGCCGGGTCCGCCGACCTCGAGCTCCTGCATGCCGAGAAAGGCCAGCCGGCCGGCGATCGCGGCGTAGAGGCCGATGAACACCGCCATCGTCATGACGATGCGGCTGCGCCCGCGGCCGCCGCTCGCCTTGGCGAGGCCGTCGATGACGATGCGCTCGCCGCCCGCTTCCGCCTGCGTTCCCTTCCCGCCGCGCCGCCAGCGTCCGATCATTGCGAGACGCCTCCCGTGGTCACGCCGTCGACGCCGTCGGCCGCCATCTCGCCCGGCCCGTCATTGACGATGTCCTCGATGCGCAGCGGCCGCGCGGGCAGCTCGTCGATCTCGGCGATCTGGTGCGCCTCGACCGGCGCGAGCTTCAGCTCGTCGCGATAGGCCTCGGCCAGCCGCTGCAGCCGCGACGGCTGGGTCAGGAGGCTCCAGTCGGCCTTGAGCACGTCGATGGTCTCCTCCTCGAAGCGGATGGCGCTTTCGAGCTTTCGCACCTTGGACAGCTCGGCCTCGGCCGCGTGCTTGGTGGTGTAGGTGAAGCCCGCCGCGCAGACCATGACGGCGATCAGCACCATGTCGGTCGTCCTGAACATGGCTCACCTTTCTCCTGCGATGGGGGGCAGCGACGGCAACCCGAACAGCGCCATGTCCTCGCGCCGCGCCGGCGCGGCCGTGCGCACGGCCGTCCGCAGCTTGGCCGAGCGCGCCCGCGGGTTGGCCTCGGCTTCGGCCGCGCCCGCCGCCAGCGCCTTGCCGGCCTTGTCGAAGGTCGCGTCCTTCTCGATCGCCGCCGGCAGATGGCGCGACCCCGAGGCACGGCCGGCGCGGTCGGTGATGAACTGCTTGACGATCCGGTCTTCCAGCGAATGGAAGGTGACGACGACCAGCCTGCCGCCGGGCTTCAGCGCCCGCTCGGCCGCGAACAGCGCCCGCGCCAGCTCGCCCAGCTCGTCGTTGACGAAGATGCGCAACCCCTGGAAGGCGCGGGTGGCGGGATGGATCTTGTCGGTCGGCTTGCGCCCGAGCACGCCCTCGATGGCCTCGGCGAGGTCGCGCGTGCGCTCGAACGGCCGCTGCGCCCGGCGCTTCTCGATCATGCGGGCGACGCGGCCGGCGTGGCGCTCCTCGCCGTAGAAGCCGAAGATGCGGGCGAGGTCGCCGGCCTTGAAGCGGTTGACGACGTCGGCGGCGCTCGGCCCCTTGCGTTCCATGCGCATGTCGAGCGGCCCGTCCTGGCGGAAGGAGAAGCCGCGCCCGGCCTCGTCGAGCTGCATCGAGGAGACGCCGATGTCGAGCACGACGCCGGCGACCTGCCCGTCGGTGGCGGTGTCGAGCATGGAGAAGCGCCCGGGAACCAGCCGCAGCCGCCCGCCCGCCTGCGCCTCCAGCGCGCGGCCGGCGGCGATCGCGTCGGGGTCGCGGTCGATGGCGCCGACGTCGGCGCCGGCATCGAGGATGGCGCGCGTGTAGCCGCCGGCGCCGAACGTGCCGTCGATGACGGTCTCGCCCGCCTTGGGCGCGAGCGCCGCGAGGACCTCGTCGAGCATGACCGGAATGTGGCGGGCCGGTCCGCCAACGGCGATCTGGTCGCCGTGGCCCGCCATCATTCCGAGCCCCCGTCCGTTGCGCCCGGCGAGCCCGGCAACGCGACCCCCTGGCGCAATCTCAGCAGCCGCTCGCGCACCTGCGCCCCGTAGGCGGCAAGCCGCGTCGGCTCCCACATCTGGAAGAAGGTGCCGCGCCCGACGAAGGCCACCTCGGTGGTGATGCCCGTCTGGTCGCGGATGAAGTCCGTCACCGTGATGCGCCCGTCCTGGTCGAGCTTCAGGAAGTCGCTGTCGCCGTGCACGAAGTAGGACATGTCGTCCGCCGTCTGCAGGAACGGGTCCTCCATGGCGATCCGCGCCTCGTAGCGGTCGAGCAGGTCGAGCCCGCCCACGTCCAGCGCCGGCCGGTCGAGCGCCTTCAGCGCGTAGAGTTCCTGGTAGCCCCGCTTCGCCACCACCGCGCGGAAATGCGCAGGGACCGACACACGCCCCTTGGCGT
>JAEZXF010000203.1 GCA_023419995.1 Pseudomonadota bacterium
CTCGTCGCCTCGCGCCAGCTGACGCCGGGCGCCGCCGCGGTTGCCGCCGCCGCCGTGGCCCTGCCGCGCAAGAACATCCCGCTGCCGGCGTTCCGCCCGGCCGGCGAGGGCTCGCAGGCCGCCGCCACCGTGACCGCCTATGCGCCGACACCGCGCGCCTCCATTCCGACGCCGACTGCGTCCGTGGCCGAGGCGCCCGTGCCCGCCTCGATCGACGACCGCTTCGCCACCGGCGCCGACGGCATCGACCCGATGCAGACCGCGTCGACCCCGCAGTCGGGCTGGGCGGTGCAGATCGCCTCGTCGCCCTCGCAGAGCGAGGCCTTCGCCGCGCTGGTGCGCACCGGCAAGGACGCCTCCGGCATCCTGGGCTCGGCCAACGCCTTCATCGAGGAATTCGAGAACAAGGGCACGGTCTACTATCGCGCGCGCTTCGGCGGCTTCGCCTCGAAGAACCAGGCATGGAACGCCTGCAACGCGCTCAAGAAGCAGAAGATCGATTGTTTCGCGGCGCAGCTCTAGCGCCCGGGTCCGTCACGCGTCGAAGGGGAGCTACTTGTGACCATCCAGCAGAACTTCCTTGGCCTCATTGATCCTCGCCGCAAGGAACGAGGAGCCTCCGAGATCGGGGTGCAGGCGCTGCATCAGGCGGCGATGCGCCTTGCGGATATCCGCAGCGCTCGCCCCCGCTTCAAGACCAAGGATCTCGTAGGCCTCCTGCTTGGTCATGGCGCCAGAACCTGGCGCGCCAGCCTGCCGCCGGTCCGCATCCGCCTTAACGTGGTCGCGCCAGACGGGAAAGCGGCTGTCAAGATAGGTTTCAAGTAGCTGCAGGCTCTCGGCGTCGGCCGAGAGGTCGCGGGCAAGCTCCAGCAGATCCTCCAGCGGCAGGTCGCGCAGTTCACGCCCTTCGTGCCTGCCGGCGAGCACCACGCCCTCCAGCAGGCCGCTGTCGTGGTCGAGCTCCATCTCCAGCGCCGCCGTCCTCACCGTCGACCGCCTGCCGGGCGTCCGGCGCGCCGGCTTGGCCCGGCGCGAGCGCAGGTGCCAGGCGAGCGCGCCCGAGATCAGCATGCCGCCGAGCCCGGCCCGGCCGACGAGCATCAGCCCGATGCCGGCCAGCCCCGCGAGGATCGGCCCGGCCAGACGCAGGCTTCCGGCGACGCGGGCGGGGTCGAGGCGCAGGAAGACCGCGCCGAGCGCCCCGATGACCAGAAGCGCGGCAACCAGATAGAACATCACCGTCATTCGCGGCCGCCCGCCTTCTTCAGGTGCTCGATCATCAGCCGGTCCTCGGGCCTGTTCCGCGCCTCGAGCGCGGCGAGGCCGCCGCTGGCGAACACGGCCACTGCCGAAAGAAGCTTTGAAAGCGCCGCCGCCGCGCTGCGGTCGAATCGGAACCACGCCCCCCTGGACAGGCGCGCGATCTCGCGGAAGGCGCGTTCGGCCACCGCGTCGCCGCCTTCCTGGAACACGAACACCGGCACGCCGCGCAGGCCGAGCTTGCCCGCCTTGTCGGCCAGCTCGTCGACGTTCTCCTCCATGGCGTCGCCGATATAGACGAGCGCGTTGACCTTCCGGCCCCCGGTCTCCTTCAGCGCGTGCGCCAGCACCTTGCCGATCTGGGTCTGGCCGCCGCGGCAGTCGATGCGCGTCATCAGATCCTTGAGCGAAGCGGTGTCGCGGACGAAGCGCGAGGCGCGGCATTCACCGAACCCGCGAAAATAAACGAGCTGGACGGAAAGGCCGCCGGCCCTGGCCACGGCGTCGAACATCTCGGCCTGAAGCGTACAGGCGAGGTCCCATGTCGGCTGGCGGCTCATCGTGGCGTCGAGCGCGAGCACCAGCCTGCCGCCGTCCTTGCCGGCGGGCGTGGCCAGCGCCCTCGCCTGCCGCACAAAGGCGTCTATCGCGGCCGCGTCCGACCGCTTCGCGGCTGGCTCGGTCGCGCTGCCTGTGCGCACGGGCGTCTTTTCATCGCTCATACAGGCAAGATGTGGCCGCAGCGCCCGGCTTGCAAGCCCCGGCCGCGCGTCAAAGCAGCCCGAGGGCGGCAAGCTCGCGCCGCAGCGCCAGCGGCATTTCCTCCGCCGTGCCAGCGCCGGCCAGGTCGCCCGGCGCGTCCTTCGGATCAAGATAGCGCCAGCCCTGGAACGGGCGGCGCGGCTGCCACTCCGTCCGCACCACCGCGGGGTCGAGAATCAGCCGGCAGCGGCCTATGCCGTCGGCATCGGTGAAGGGACGGATCTCGGTCAGCCGCTGGCGGCACTGCACGCCGCCCTTGATGATCCAGTAGAGCGAGCCGCCGTCGGTGAGCTCGCCGACGCGCTTGGGCACCATGCGGGTGGTGTGGAACTGCTCGACCGGAAGGCCCTTGCCGCGCTTCTCCGCGAGCGTCTCGGCGATACAGTCTTCCAGATCCTCGACGCTGTCGCAGCCGACGCAGAGTTTGATGAGGTGCAGGGGCATGGAAGAAGCGAATTGCGAATAGGGAGTAGCGAATAGGGAACAGCATGGACGCACGCGCCGACGGCGGCAATCCCTGTTCGCTCTTCGCTACTCCCTATTCACTCCTTCATCAACACTCCACCACGTTCACCGCCAGCCCGCCGAGGCTCGTCTCCTTGTAGCGCTCGTTCATGTCCATGCCGGTCTGGCGCATGGTCTCGATCGCGGCGTCGAGCGGCACGAAATGGGTGCCGTCGCCCTTGATCGCCAGCGAGGCGGCGGTGACGGCCTTGACCGCGCCGAGCGCGTTGCGCTCGATGCAAGGCACCTGCACCAGCCCGCCGACGGGGTCGCAGGTCATGCCGAGGTGATGCTCGAGCGCGATCTCGGCCGCGTTCTCCACCTGCGCCGGCGTGCCGCCCATGACGGCGCACAGCCCGGCCGCCGCCATCGCCGAGGCGGAGCCGACCTCGCCCTGGCAGCCGACCTCCGCGCCCGAGATCGAGGCGTTGTGCTTGATGATGCCGCCCACCGCCGCCGCGGTAAGCAGGAAATCGCGGATGGATTCGGCGTCGGCCTCGACGTGGAAGTGCAGCCAGTAGCGCAGCACCGCCGGCATGACGCCGGCCGCGCCGTTGGTCGGCGCGGTGACCACGCGGCCGCCGGCGGCATTCTCCTCGTTGACGGCCATGGCGTAGACCGAGAGCCAGTCGTTGGCGAGCAGCGGGTTCGGCCGGTTGCGGCTCCACTCGTCCTGCAGCTTGTCGTGCAGCAGGCGGGCACGGCGCTTGACCTTGAGCCCGCCCGGCATGATGCCCTCGCGCGACAGGCCGCGCTCGATGCAGCCGCGCATCGCCTCCCAGATGCGGTCGAGGCCGGCGTCGAGCTCGTCGCGCGGCATCCGGGTCTCCTCGTTGGCGCGCTTCATGGCGGCGATGGAAAGGCCGCTGCGCGCCGCCATGGCCAGCATCTCCTTCGCCGTGCGGAAGGGATAGGGCACGCCCTTCTCGCCGCTGCCCCGGACCGGCCCCTCGGCCTTGAGGCGCTGCAACTCCTCCTCCGAGACCACGAAGCCGCCGCCGATCGAGAAATAGACGCGGCGCAGCAGCATGCGGCCGGACTTGTCCCAGGCGCAGAACGCCATGCCGTTCGCGTGGCCGGGCAGCGGCGTCTTCCTGTCGAGGACGAGGTCGGTCGTCGGGTCGAAGCGGTAGGCGGGATGGCCGGGCGGGGAGACGCGCCTGGCCTTCGCCACCTGCGCGAGCGTCGCGGCGACCTCGTCGGGATCGACCGTCAGCGGCGTGGCGCCCGTCAGCCCGAGGATGACGGCCCTGTCCGTGCCGTGGCCGATGCCGGTATAGGCGAGCGAGCCGTGAAGGCTGGCCGTCAGGCGGTAGACCGTCGCCTGCGCCGGGCGCGGCCAGTCGCCCGCGGCGATCTCGTCGAGGAACCGCGCCGCCGCCGTCATCGGCCCCATCGTGTGCGACGAGGACGGGCCGATGCCGATCTTGAACAGCTCGAAAACGGAAAGGAACATCGCGGGGGGCTCCGAGGGGCTTCACCCACGATGATTGGCCGCTTTTGCCGCAACGCGCAACAGGGCTTCCGACATCGCCTGTCGCGCCGGCGACGCCGCGATGCCCGCGACGCATCCCGGAAAAGACAAAGGCGCGGCCGAAGCCGCGCCTTGTCGAGAACCTGTTTCGATCCGGGTTCCTAGCCGCCGGCGAGAACCACCGCGGCCTCGGGGCCTCCGAAAAGCCAGGCCAGCATCAAGATGCCGGCGAAGCCGATCACTGCCTTGGCGG
>JAEZXF010000217.1 GCA_023419995.1 Pseudomonadota bacterium
CAGCATGACCCGGCGCATGGAACAGGACGCGGCCGCCGCCAGCGAGCTGATCGCCTTCCGCCTCGGGGCGCAGGAATTCTGCCTCGACATCATGTCGGTGCGCGACATCCGCGGCTGGACGCCGACGACGCCGCTTCCGCATTCGTCGCAATACGTCAAGGGCGTCATCAATCTGCGCGGGGCGGTGCTGCCGGTGGTCGACCTCGCCGCCCGCCTCGGCTTTTCCCCGGCGGAGCCGAGCGCCCGCCACGTCATCATCATCACCCAGGTCGGCAACCAGACCATCGGCCTCCTGGTCGACGCGGTCTCCGACATCCTGACCGTCAATACGGGGTCGATCCAGGCGACGCCGAATGTGGCCTCCGAGCTCGCCCGCGCCTTCATGAAGGGCGTGATCGCGATGGAGGGCCGCATGATCAGCCTGATCGCGCTCGACAGCGTGTTGACCCAGAACCAGGCCGGGCAGGGACTGCCGAACTGACGAGCCGCAAGAGGAACACCGAGCCATGTCGCTTCTAGCCCAGTTGAGAATCCTCGTCGTGGACGACACGACCACGAGCCGCCTCCTCGTCCGCGAGGCGCTCGAGACGCTCGGCTTCCGCAACATCCAGGTCGCCGCCGACGGCGAGCAGGCCATGAAGATGATGATGACGACCCCGTCGCATCTCATCATCTCCGACATGAACATGCCGAAGATGAACGGCCTGCAGCTCCTGCACGCGATCCGCACCTACAAGCCGACGTCGCGCACGCCGTTCATGATCCTGACCGGCAGCCCCGACCGGGCCGTGCTCGACGAGGGCCGCAAGCTCGGCCTGAACAACTACCTGACCAAGCCGTTCAACTCCGACCAGCTTCGCCGGGCGCTCGAGGCCATCGTCGGCAAGCTTCACTAGGGCCCGCCGCCCGGAACCGGAAGCCGGCTTCGGGACGGGACAGACCGGAATGCCATCATGTTCGAGCAAGCCACCTGAACATGATGTCGTGCAGCGCGCCGCAGAGCGCGCGGACGAGCGAAGGCGGCCTCGGGCCGGCGACGCAACAGGGCAGGCAGACGGATCGCTCCATATGTTCGGGAAGCACGGTCCGCGCCACAGGACGCAGCCGACAGGGCTGCCGCATTTTCCGGCGTGTGTGTTGCCGGATCGTTTCGAGTGATGCGTAAAGTGTGGAGCGAGTATCATGGGTCTTCCGGAGCGCGATGACGACGCGGGCCAGGTCGAGCGGTTCACCGACGTGCTGGCGAGGATTCACCGCGAGCTGGAGGAGATCGCCGGCCGCATCGACCGCAACCAGGCGGCGATCGCCAAGACGACCTGGGCCGCGGGCGCCGTCGACGACGACTATGTCAGGGCGATGCAGGACGCCGACCTGAGCGCGCAGCGCATCGCCGGCGTCGCCGATTTCCTCCGCGCCCTCGGCAGCTCCGCCCAGCCGCACTGGCACGTCGACACCACCCTCGCCACCGAGACGCTGAAGCTGACCGAGCTGATCCGCTCGATCGGCACGGTCGGCCTTTCCGTCGAGGCCAAGGACGAGGACGCCGCCGGCGACGTCGACTTCTTCTGAGCGCCGCCGCTCCGCCGGCGCCCTTCACTCTTCATCACCTGTAAAAAAGGCCCGGCTGCGAAGCCGGGCCAAGATTGCGACGGCGTTTCCGTCGCCGCATTCCGGGCGCCGGGGTGCTGGTCCGGCGCCTGAAATCCGCGATTACGAGTGGTAGGCCGCCTCGCCGTGCGAGGTGAGGTCGAGCCCCTGCGCTTCCGCCTCGGCGCTCGGGCGCAGCCCGATCACCAGGTCGACGAGCTTGAACAGGATGGCCGAGACCACGCCGCACCACACGACCGTGATGGCGACGGCGGAGAACTGCGTCCACACCTGGCCGGCCATGCCCACGCCGTCGGGGTAGCCGACGCCGCCGAGCGCCGGGGCGGCGAAGATGCCGGTGCCGATGGCACCGACGATGCCGGCGACGCCGTGGATGCCGAACACGTCGAGCGAGTCGTCGTAGCCGAGCTTGTGCTTGACCACCGCGACGAACCAGTAGGCGACCGCGCTGGCGACCGCGCCGAGGACGATGGCGCCGACGGGGCCGACGAAGCCGGCGGCCGGCGTCACCGCCACCAGGCCGGTGACGATGCCCGAGGCGGCGCCCAGCATGGAGGCCTTGCCGCGCACCGTCTTCTCGATCGCCGACCAGGCAACGGTGGCGCCGGCCGTGGCGGTGAAGGTGTTGACCATGGCGCGCGCGGCGGTGCCGTTGGCGGCCGCGGCCGAGCCGGCGTTGAAGCCGAACCAGCCCACCCACAGGATCGCTGCGCCGACCAGCGTGAACGGCATCGAATGCGGGGCCATGTTGTCGCGGCCGTAGCCGGCGCGCTTGCCGATCATGATCGCGCCGACGAGCGCGGCGATGCCGGCATTGATGTGGACCACAGTGCCCCCCGCGAAGTCGTAGGTGTCCCAGCCGTAGAACAGGCCCGCGCCGTCCCACGCCATATGGGCGATCGGGAAGTAGACGAAGGTGACCCACAGCACGACGAAGGCGATCACCGCGCCGAACCGGATGCGCTCGGCGAAGCCGCCGACGATCAGCGCCGGCGTGATGCAGGCGAAGGTCATCTGGAAGGCGATGAAGACGTATTCGGGGATCGAGCCGGATTCGGATTCCGGCGTCACGCCGGAAAGGAACAGCTTGCCGAGGCCGCCCCAGTACGGGCTGTCGCCGCCGCCGAAGGCGAAGGAGTAGCCCCAGACCACCCAGACGATGATGACCACGGCGGTGATCATCGTGCACTGCATCAGCACGGACAGCACGTTCTTGGCCCGCACCAGGCCGCCATAGAACAGCGCCAGGCCCGGCAGGATCATGAACAGCACCAGCACGGTGGAAACCAGCATCCAGGCCGTGTCGCCCGTGTCGAGCGCGGAAGCGGCCTCGACCGCGGGTTCCGTCGCCGCCTCCTGGGCCGCCTCCTGTGCCCATGCCGGCAACGCGGCCAGCGCGCCGAGCGCGGGAGCGGCGGCGAGAGCGCGCACCGCGGGAGCGAAAGTCGATATTCTCATCACTGTTGACTCCTTGATCGATTGCGCGCTCGCGGCGCGCCGGGGTCGAATGGGCCGCTCAGAGCGCGTCGCCGTCGGTTTCGCCGGTGCGGATGCGCACCGCCTTGTCGAGGCCGTAGACGAAGATCTTGCCGTCGCCGATCTGCCCGGTGCGGGCGGCGGTGGAGATCGCCTCGACGGCCTTGTCGGCGAGCTCGTCGGCCACGGCGACCTCGACCTTGACCTTGGGGAGGAAGTTCACGGCGTACTCGGCGCCGCGATAGATCTCGGTGTGCCCCTTCTGGCGCCCGTAGCCCTTGACTTCGGTGACGGTCAGCCCCTGAAGCCCGACCGCGGTGAGCGCCTCGCGCACCTCGTCGAGCTTGAACGGCTTGATGATTGCCATCACGATTTTCATCAGGTTTCACCCTTTGCTGGTTCAGGGGGCGTGCCCCGCCTCTTCCATGACATCGCCGGCCGCCTGACGGCCGAAGATCGCAAAGGGTGATTCAAGCCGCGTGCCAGTTGCGCGGCATGCCGTTCAAATCACTGTTTTCAAAATGCATTTTCCCCAAAGCCCGCAGGACGGGTCCGGGTGAAGAATTCATTAAAGACTAAAAAATAGGCAATATTTGCCGATTGTCTATTTTTCGTGCTTGGTGCGCAGCCGCACCAGCCCCTCCTGTGCCGTCGACGCCACCAGCGTCCCGTCGCGGGCATAGAGGAAGCCGCGCGAGAACCCGCGCGAGCCGATCGTGTTGGGGCTGTCCTGCGCGTAGAGCAGCCAGTCGTCGAGCTTGTGGCCGCGGTGGAACCACATGGCGTGGTCGAGGCTGGCCATCTGGATCTCCGGGTCGAAGCCGATGCGGCCGTGGGCGAAGGTCGAGGTGTCGAGCAGCGTCATGTCCGACAGGTAGGCGAGGATGGCCGCCTGCAGGCGGCGGTCGTCCGGCACGGCACCGGTGGCGCGGACCCACACGCTCTGGCGCGGCGGCAGCTTCTGGCGGCTGGTGTAGTGCTCGATGTTGACCGGCCGGATCTCCAGCGGCCGCTCGCGCGCCCAGAAGGAGCGGATCGCGGGCGGAATGGCGTGGCCGGCCTCCTGCAGCAGCTCGAACTGGCTGCGCAGCGCCTCGGGCGGCGGCACGTCGAGCGGCATCGGCATCTGGTGCTCCAGCCCTTCCTCCTCGACCTGGAACGAGCATTCGAGGGAGAAGATCGCCCGCCCGTGCTGGATCGCCGTCACCCGCCGGGTGGTGAAGGAGCCGCCGTCGCGCAGCCGGTCGACCTCGTAGATGATCGGCACGGAAGGGTCGCCCGGCAGCATGAAGTAGCAGTGCAGGGAGTGGACGAAGCGGTCGTCGCGGACGGTGCGCTGCGCCGCCACCAGCGCCTGGCCGATCACCTGCCCGCCGAAGACCCGCTGCCAGCCGACCTTGTGGCTGCTGCCGCGATACAGGTTGTGTTCGAGCTTCTCGAGGTCGAGTATGGTAAGCAGTTCCTGCATGACCTGCGACATAGGCTGTCCCCCGGCACGTGAAATCGTCATCGGGGTTGCAACGATCGCCGGAGCAAGTCAAGGCAAAGCGTCGGAACGGCAAGGGAAGGACACGGACGATGGATGCGCGGGAAAACGGCTTCGACGTGATCGTGGCGGGCGCGGGCTATGTCGGCCTCACCATCGCCGTCGCCATCGCCCAGGCGCGCCCCAGCCTGAAGGTCGCCGTCGTCGACGCCGCGCCCGAGGGCGCGTGGCAGCGCGACGGCCGCGCCTCGGCCATCGCCGCCGCCGCGGTGCGCATGCTGGAGCGGCTCGGCTGCTGGCAGGAGATCGCGCCGGGCGCCCAGGCCATCACCGACATGGTGGTCACCGATTCCCGCACCGCCGACCCCGTGCGCCCGGTCTTCCTCACCTTCGAGGGCGAGGTCGCGCCGGGTGAGGCCTTCGCCCACATGGTGTTCAACCGCGACCTGAACGCGGCGCTGCGCAAGCGCTGCGCCGAGCTCGGCATCGACCTGATCGAGGGCGTCGGCGTCACCGGCTTCGACGCCGGCGCACGCGACGCCACCGTCCACCTCGCCGACGGCGCCTCGCTCGCCACGCGCCTGCTGGTCGCCGCCGACGGCGTGCGCTCGCGCCTGCGCGACATGGCCGGCATCGGCACCGTCCATTGGGACTACGGCCAGTCCGGCATCGTCTGCACCGTCGGCCACGAGCGCCCGCACGGCGGCCGCGCCGAGGAGCACTTCCTGCCAGCCGGCCCCTTCGCCATCCTGCCGCTCGCCCCGGCCGAGGACGGCACCAACCGCTCCTCCATCGTCTGGAGCGAGAGGACCGAGGACGCGGACCGGCTGGTCGCCGAGGACGAGATCGTGTTCGAGGCCGAGCTCGAGACGCGCTTCGGCCTCAAGCTCGGCGAGATTCGCGTCCTGTCCAAGCCCCGCGCGTGGCCGCTCGGCCTGACGCTGGCCCGCGACTTCGTGCGCCCGCGCTTCGCGCTCGCCGGCGACGCCGCCCACGGCATCCACCCCATCGCCGGGCAGGGCCTCAATCTCGGCCTGCGAGACGCGGCCGCGCTGGCCGAGACCGTCGTCGAGGCCGACCGGCTCGGCCAGGACATCGGCGGCCTCGACGTCCTCGAGCGCTACCAGGAATGGCGGCGCTTCGACACGCTGCGCATGGGCATCACCACCGACGTGCTGACGCGGATGTTCTCCAACGACTTCGCGCCGCTGCGCGCCGTCCGCGACCTCGGCCTCGGGCTGGTCGAGCGCATGCCGCGCCTGAAGGACTTCTTCATCCGCCAGGCGGCCGGCCTGTCGGATCGCGGGCCGAAGCTGCTGCGCGGCGAGGCGATCTGAGCGGCGGACGGGACCATGACCGGTCCCCGGCGCCCCTGACCCGACGTTCCGGGCCATCAGTTCCCGTAGACGGGGAGCAAGAATCGTCGACGTCGCGATCCTTCTTCCTTCCCATTGAAAGGAAGAAGGCAGCGGCATGCGGGCAACAACCCGCGCCGGCGATTCCCGGCCGTGGCTGCCGGCTCAGGCCCTGACCAGCCGCGGCTTCTCGTCGAACACGGCCAGCACGCGCGCCAGCTCGTGGCCGCGCTTCAGGATCATGCCCGACGCCGCGACCACGGAGAACGCGCCCTGCCGGCGCGCCAGGGCCGGCGCCTTGTGGATCTGGTAGAGCGGGACCTCGCTCGTCCGGCGGTAGACGGAGAAGACCGCCCGGTCCTTCATGTGGTCGATGGCATAGTCGCGCCACTCGCCGGCGGCCACCATGCGGCCGTAGATCCGGAGGATCAGGTCAAGCTCCCTGCGGTGGAAGGTCACCGGCAGTTCGTCCCGCTCCCTGCGCGCCTCATGAAGCGGGACGACTATCGAGGAATCGTCCCCACCCTCCGCGCCCGCGCCATAGTCGGTCATGCACCGCCCTTTCATGACAGTTCGACGACGGGAGCAGGGTCGCCCGTCGCCGGCGGAAAAGCAAGCCCCGCGCGGGCCGCATTCAGCCTGCGTTCACGAAGCGCCACATAGTGTTTTGATTGGTGATGCCTCGTCACATTCTCGCCGTCTTTTATCCAAGCTGCCGCCCCATTGTGCGGCGACGATCCGATCGTTGCCTGAGACGGTTCGGTCCGGCATGGACCTGTAACCCCAAGCCCCCCGCCCACAGGGCCAAGGCTGGACCGAACCAACTCCGGGGAAAACCCGGGCATCGAGGGCACGACGATCCCAAAGCAAGCAATCGCCGGTGCTGGAGAAATCCAGCGCCGGTTTTTGGTTTTCGGGGCCTCCGCTTGGAAAGGCGCCGACGGGCGTGAAGCCGTTCCGGCCGGGAGAACCCCGAGCGGCGCTGCGGCCGCGGCTCAGCTCGCCGGCCGCGGGGCGATCGCGGCGCCGAGGATCGCGCCGGGCAGGTCGCCCTCGCCCATTTCCTGCACCAGCACGGCGCAGCCGCCCACGCCCTTGCGGGCGACCTCGTTTTTCGGGAGCTCTATGCGGGTCCTGCGGCCGTTCCACATGCCGGCGGAATGGAAGCCGGCGACCGCGTTCCAGTAGGTCAGCTCGCGGCCGGCATTCTTGCCGCGCTCGATCTTCACCGGAACCGCCGGCTCGAAATAGACGACGACGATCTGCGCCGCGTGCACCGGGCGGTCGGCGTCGCCGACCTCGATGACCAGCGCCCCGCCCTCGTAGGAAAGCGAGACGTCGACGCCCATCCCCTCGGCGGTGCCGGCCATCCTCCGGATCGCACCCTCGATCTTGCCGCGCTTGGCGCCGTTCATCTGCTCGCGGCCGTTGACCACCGCCTGCGGCGTGAACACCGAGCGGGTGCCGAAGGCGCGGCTGTACTCCTGCTGGCGGGCGGTGTTCTCGGGGCTGGCCATGGTGTCGCGCCAGCCGAGATAGTCCCAGTAGTCGACGTGATAGGCCAGCGCGACGACGTCGCCGGAACGCGCGAGGTCGGCGAGCAGCGCGTCGGCCGGCGGGCAGAAGCCGCAGCCCTGGCTGGTGAACAGCTCGACGACGGCCTTCGGCCGCTTGACATTTTCCGCGGCACCGGCGCCACTTGCGGATGCAAGGATCAATGCGGCCGTCGCCAGCCTGAGGAAGGTCAAGACCAACGAATTTTCCCGAATCTTCAGAGGGTTCTCGCGAACCCCGTCGCAGCACATGGGGCGGCGGACCGACGAACGGCGTCCGGCTTCTGACTGGCTCCGATGCCCCGGCAGAGACTATGCACCACCGGACGGGACTGGAAGTCACGTTGCGGTGAAACCCCCAGCTTAACGCCCGCCCTCGCCCGTTCCCCTTCTTATGGAATCGCCATGCTTCAGGATCTTCACGCCGCCATCGACATCTACTGCGAGCGCACCGGCCCGGAATTCTGGTCCGAGCCGTTCAACGCCCTGACCAACCTCGCCTTCGTCGCCGCCGGCCTGTGGGGCCTCGGCGCCGTGCGGAGGCGCGGCGCCGGCGGCTTCGCCGAGCTTCTGGCGTGGTGGGTCGTCGCCATCGGCATCGGCTCGTTCCTGTTCCACACCTTCGCGACGTGGCTGACCATGTGGGGCGACATCCTGCCCATCGCCGGCTTCACGCTCGTCTACACGCTGTTCAACCTGCGCCGGTTCCTCGGCTTCTCCTGGCCGAAGTCGCTGGCGATCTTCCTCGCCTTCTACGTCGCAGTCGCGCTCGTCACCTACGCCGTGCCGGACTGGCTGCGCGCGGCCTCGAACGGCTCGACCGGCTACCTGCCGCCCTTCCTGGCGCTGGTCTTCTTCGGCATCTGGGTCATCCGCGCCGGCAACCCGGCCGGCTGGTACAACATCGCCGCGGCGGCGATCTTCGTCGTCTCCGTCAGCTTCCGCGCCCTCGACCCGGTGGTGTGCGAGGCCATGCCGCTCGGCACCCACTTCCTGTGGCACTCCTTCAACGGGCTGCTGCTGGGCGTGGTGCTGGCCGGCGTCGCGCGCTACGGCGCGCCGGCGAAAGGATAGACCCCGCCCCTGCGGCAGTCGCTCTTCTCCCCGTTCACGGGGAGAAGATGCCGGCAGGCGGATGAGGGGCGGCGCAAACCTTCAAAAGCCGATGCTGTCCCTCATCCGGCCCTTCGGGCCACCTTCTCCCCGCAGGCGGGGAGAAGGAATGCGCAGCTTACGCGGCCAGATCGCGCAGCACGTACTGCAGGATGCCGCCGTTCTTGAAGTAGTCCAGCTCGTCCAGCGTATCGATGCGGCACAGGATCGGCACGTCCTTCACCGAGCCGTCGGCGAAGGTGACCCTGGCCACCATCTTCTGGCGCGGCTTGATCGTCTCGAGGCCGTCGATCGTCACCGTCTCGTCGCCCCGGAGGCCGAGCGAGGCCCAGCTCGTGCCTTCCTCGAGCGTGAAGGGCACGATGCCCATGCCGACGAGGTTGGAGCGGTGGATGCGCTCGAACGACTGGGCGATGACCGCGCGGACGCCGAGCAGGTTGGTGCCCTTGGCCGCCCAGTCGCGCGACGAGCCGTTGCCGTACTCGACGCCGGCGAAGATGACCAGCGGCGTGCCTTCCTCGCGGTAGCGCATGGCGGCGTCGTAGATCGACAGCTCGTCCTTGGACGGGTAGTGGATCGTGTAGCCGCCTTCCTTGCCGTTCTCGCCCAGCATGTGGTTGCGGATGCGGATGTTGGCGAAGGTGCCGCGCATCATCACCTCGTGATTGCCACGCCGGGTGCCGTACTGGTTGAAGTCGGCGACCGCGACGTGGTTGTCGATCAGGTACTTGCCGGCGGGCGAGGCCGCCTTGATCGAGCCGGCCGGCGAGATGTGGTCGGTGGTGCTCTTGTCGCCGAACAGGCCGAGGATGCGCGCGCCGTGGATCGGCGCGGTCGCGCCGGCCTTGCGGCCCATGCCGACGAAATAGGGCGGGTTCTGCACGTAGGTCGACTTGTCGTCCCAGGCATAGGTCGCGCCCGACGGCGCCTGCACCTTCTGCCAGTTCTCGTCGCCCTTGAAGACGTCGGCGTAGCGCGAGGCGAAGATCTCGCGGGTGACGTACTTCTCGATGAACTCCTGGATCTCCTGCGTGGTCGGCCAGATGTCCTTGAGGTAGACCGGCTTGCCGTCGGTGCCCTCGCCGAGCGGTTCCTTGGTCAGGTCCTTCGTCACCGTGCCGGCGCGCGCGTAGGCGACCACCAGCGGCGGCGAGGCGAGGTAGTTGGCCTGCACGTCGGGCGAGACGCGGCCCTCGAAATTGCGGTTGCCGGACAGCACCGCCGCGCCGATCAGGCCCTTGTCGTTGATGGTCCTGGAGATCGCCGGCGGCAGCGGCCCCGAATTGCCGCAGCAGGTGGTGCAGCCGGAGCCGACGAGGTTGAAGCCGATCTTGTCGAGTTCCGGCTGGAGGCCGGACTTGGCGAGATACTCGGCCACCACCTGGGAGCCGGGCGCCAGCGAGGTCTTGACCCACGGCTTCTGCTTCAGCCCGACGCGGTTGGCGTTGCGGGCGAGTAGCCCCGCGCCGATCAGCACGGAGGGGTTCGAGGTGTTGGTGCAGGAGGTGATGGCGGCGATCACCACGTCGCCATGGCCAAGGTCGAACGCCTCGCCCTCGACGGCATAGCGGCGGCCGAGATCGACGGTCTTCTTGTACTCGGCTTCGAGCGCCACGGCGAAGTTGGCGGCGATGTCCTCGAGCGGCGCGCGGCCCTCGGGGCGCTTCGGGCCGGCCATCGACGGCACGACGTCGCCGAGGTCGAGCTCCAGCGTGTCGGTGAACACCGGGTCCTCGATGCCGTCCTCGCGCCACATGCCTTGCGCCTTGGAATAGGCCTCGACCAGCGCGATGCGGTCCTCGGCGCGGCCCGACATGGTCAGATAGCGGATCGTCTCCGAATCGGCCGGGAAGAAGCCGCAGGTCGCGCCGTATTCCGGCGCCATGTTGCCGATGGTGGCGCGGTCGGCCAGCGACATCGACGACAGGCCGGGGCCGAAGAACTCGACGAACTTGCCGACCACGCCCTTCTTGCGCAGCATCTGGGTGACGGTCAGCACGCGGTCGGGCGCGGTGATGCCTTCCTTGAGCTTGCCGGTCAGCTTGAAGCCGATCACCTCGGGCAGCAGCATCGACACCGGCTGGCCGAGCATCGCCGCCTCCGCCTCGATGCCGCCGACGCCCCAGCCGAGCACGCCGAGGCCGTTGATCATCGTCGTATGCGAATCCGTGCCGACGCAGGTGTCGGGATAGGCGACCGTCGCGCCGTCCTCGTCCTTCGTCCACACGACCTGGCCGAGATATTCGAGGTTGACCTGGTGGCAGATGCCGGTGCCGGGCGGCACGACGCGGAAGTTGCGGAACGCCTGCTGGCCCCACTTGAGGAACTTGTAGCGCTCCTCGTTGCGCTGGTACTCCAGCTCGACGTTGCGGGCGAAGGCGCGCGGCGTGCCGAACTCGTCGACGATGACCGAATGGTCGATGACGAGGTCGACCGGCACCAGCGGGTTGATCTTCTGCGGGTCGCCGCCGAGCGCGGCGATGCCGTCGCGCATGGCCGCGAGGTCGACCACGGCCGGAACGCCGGTGAAATCCTGCATCAGGACGCGCGCCGGGCGATAGGCGATCTCGACGCCGGCCGAGCCCTTGTCGGCCAGCCAGCCGGCGACGGCGGCGATGGCCTCCCTAGTGACGGAGCGGCCGTCCTCGTTGCGCAGCAGGTTCTCGAGCAGCACCTTCATCGAGAAGGGCAGGCGGGAAACGCCTTCAAGGCCGTTCTTTTCGGCCTCGCGCAGATCGAAATAGGTGTATTCCGCGTCGCCCACGGTGAGCGTCCTGCGGCACTTGAAGCTATCGAGAGAATTGGACACGTGCGATCCCTAACGTTCGGTTGCCGATGGGGTAACGGACGCCAGTGCATGCTTATCACGCGCAAAGGTGCGGGTACGGTCATTTCCGCTGCCCGTCCCCCCGCGTGCAGCCGTTCAAGGCGGCGCTCGCGATGGTTCGGCACAAATTGGTTCCCATGCCGACCGCTGGCACGGTTGCCCCGGATATAGAGAAGTTCGTAGAATAGTTCCAGAGAGAGTTTGGGTGATTTTACGCTTCCGCGCGGATCGCCCGCCGAAGCAGGAAAGCAGAGCGAAAGCGGGGCATCCATGCGGCTGATCGCCGACACACTTGGCGCCGAACGCGGCGGCGAGCCGGTCTTTTCCGGCATATCCTTCGACCTCGGCGAGGGCGAGGGCCTCGTCGTCACCGGACCGAACGGCTCCGGCAAGTCCACCCTGCTGCGCGTGGTCGCCGGGCTGCTGCCACCGGCGGAGGGAACGATTCGCCTCGAGGGCGGCGGCGAGGAATGGCCGGCGGCGGAGGCCGCCTGCCACTATCTCGGCCACCAGAACGCGATGAAGACCGCGCTGACCGTCGAGGAGAACCTGCGCTTCTGGCAGGCGTTCTGCGGCGCGCCGCATCTCGACGTCGCCGAGGCGCTCGACATGGTCGGCCTGCCGGGCGTGGCGAGCCTGCCCTTCGGCTATCTCTCGACCGGCCAGAAGCGGCGCGTCTCCATCGCCAAACTCCTCGTCGGCTACCGCCCCGTCTGGCTGCTCGACGAGCCGACCGCCGGCCTCGACGCCGCCTCCGAGAGGCAGTTCGCCGCGCTGATGGGCGCGCATCTCGAGGACGGCGGCATCATCGTCGCCGCCACCCACATCCCGCTCGGGCTGGAAGGCGTGAAGGGCCTGCGGCTGGAGGGAGCGGCGTGATGCCACATTCTTCGACGTCTGCGCTGCCCCTCATCCGGCCCTTCGGGCCACCTTCTCCCCGTGAACGGGGAGAAGGGGAACTGCAACGTCGCGGCAGGCCCCCCTCTCCCCGTCCACGGGGAGAGGGTGCCGGCAGGCAGGTGAGGGGCGGCGCGGACGGCGCAGCCGAAGGTGCGGCTCCATGCTAGCTCTCTTCGTCCGCGACCTACGGCTCGGCCTCCGCGCCGGCGGCGGCGCGCTGGTCGGCGTGCTGTTCTTCCTCGCCGTCGTCGCGGTGGTGCCGTTCGGCGTCGGGCCGGACCTCAACCTTCTCGCCCGCATCGGCCCGGCGATCCTGTGGATCGGGGCGCTGCTCGCCTCGCTGCTCGGCCTCGACCGCCTGTTCCAGGCCGACCGCGAGGACGGCGCGCTCGACCTGATGGTGATGAACGACGGCCGCCACATGCTGGCGCTGACCGTCGCCGTCAAATGCCTCGCCCACTGGACGGCGTCGGTGCTGCCGCTGGTGATCGCCTCGCCGCTGCTCGGCCTGTTCATGAACATGGAGCCGGTGGGCATCGCCGCCGCCACGCTCACCCTTCTCGTCGGCACGCCCGCCATCACCTTCGTCGGCGCGGTGGGCGCGGCGGTCGCCGTCTCGCTGCCGCGCGGCGGGCTCCTCGTCTCGGTGCTGATCCTGCCGCTCGCCATCCCGGTGCTGATCTTCGGCGTCTCGGCCGCCTACGGCGCGGTCGCCGACCCCAACCCGTTCCTGCCGCCGTTCCTCATCCTGTGCGCCCTCACGCTCGGCTTCGCCGTGATCGGCCCGCTGGCCGCGGCGCTGGCGCTGAAATTCGGCCTCGATTGATCGGCATCACATCGCCGCGAGGAGAAAGCTGCGACAAGGACACGGAATTGCGCACGAAAGCGACCCGATCTATGAAGGCAGCCATGAGCGACACCGCAGCCGCACGCCCCGCACGCTGGACAGACCTCGCGAACCCGACCCGGTTCATCGCCCTCGCCGACAGGATCGTGCCGTGGCTGGCCGCGCTCTCCGTGCTGGTGCTGGCCGCCGGCCTGTGGCTCGCCTTCTCCGCCCCGGAGGACTACCAGCAGGGCATAACCGTGCGCATCATGTACATCCACGTGCCGTTCGCGTGGCTGGCCATGATGTGCTACTCGATCATGGCCGTCTCGTCGCTCGGCACGCTGGTCTGGCGGCACCCGCTGGCCGACGTCTCGGTCAAGGCGGCCGCTCCCATCGGCGCGGTGTTCACCCTCCTTTCGCTGGTCACCGGCTCGATCTGGGGCAAGCCGATGTGGGGCACCTGGTGGGTGTGGGACGCCCGCCTCACCTCCGTCTTCGTGCTGTTCCTGATGTATCTCGGCCTGATCGCGCTGACGCGCGCCCTCGACGACCCGGGCAAGGCGGCGAAGGCCGCAGCGGTCGTCACCCTGGTCGGCTTCGTCAACATCCCGATCATCAAGTTCTCGGTCGACTGGTGGAACACGCTGCACCAGCCGGCCTCGGTCATCCGGCTCGACGGGCCGACGATCCACCCCGCCATGCTGTGGCCGCTGCTCACCTGCGCCACCGGCTTCACGCTGCTGTTCGTCACGCTGCACCTGATGGCGATGCGCACCGAGATCCTGCGCCGCCGCGTCGCGGCCATGCGGCGCATGGCCGCCCGCGCCGCCGACAGGGGGGAGGCCGGCCGATGAGCGCGCACGTCCTCTACGTCGCCGCCGCCTACGGCATCTCGGCGCTGGTCCTCGCCGGGCTGGCCCTGTGGATCCTCGCCGACCAGCGCGCCCGCCGCCGCGAGATGGCGGCGCTGGAGGCCGCGGGCGTGCGCCGCCGCTCCGACGCGAGGGGCACGCCGGCATGAGCGCGCGGAACCAAGGCGAGGCCACGCCCGAGCCGCGGCGCTGGCTGGCGATCCTGCCGCTTCTGGTCTTCATGGCGCTGGCCGGAGTGTTCCTCGCCCAGCTCCTCTCCGGCCGCGACAACACCACCGTGCCGTCGGCGCTGATCGGCCAGCCCGCGCCGGCGACGCCGCTGCCGCCGCTCGACGGGATCGACCGGCCGGGCTTCGAGCCTGCGGCGCTTGCCGGCAAGGTCACGCTGGTCAACGTCTGGGCCTCGTGGTGCGTGCCGTGCCGCCAGGAGCATCCCGTGCTGATGGACCTGGCCAGGGACGGCCGCGTCGACATCGTCGGGCTGAACTACAAGGACAATCCCGACAAGGCCCGCCGCTTCCTCGGCGAGCTCGGCAATCCCTACACGGCGCTCGGCGTCGACCAGTCCGGCCGGGCGGCGATCGAATGGGGCGTCTATGGCATTCCCGAGACGTTCCTCGTCGGCAGGGACGGCACCATCGCCTGGAAGCATGTCGGCCCGTTCGATCCGCAGAACGTCGCGACGACGCTGATGCCGGAAATCGAGAAGGCGCTCGCCGCGCAATAGGGCGATCGCCGGACCGGGCTGCCTACTGGCAGACGTCCACCCACTCGGCCAAGGTCAGCTCGGCCAGCCGTTCCGGGGTGATCCTGAGCGCCGCGTTGATCGCGCCGGCAGCCGGCACCACTTCCACGAAGCGCTTCAGCGACACGTCGCAATAGACCGGCACCGGGCCGGGCAGGCCGAACGGGCACACGCCGCCGACCGGGTGGCTGGTGATCGCCAGCACGTCCTCGGCGCCCAGCATGCGCGGCTTGGCCGCGAACGTGTCCTTGAACTTGCGGTTGTCGAGCCGTGCCGTGCCCGCCGCGACGACGAGCACGACCCGCTCGCCGGCCCGCACGCAGATGGTCTTGGCGATCTGGGCCGGCTCCACCCCGTGCACGGCGGCGGCGAGATCGACGGTCGCCGTGCTGTCGTCGGTGACCATGATTTCGATGTCGGGGGCTTTATCGGCGAAGAAGGCGCGGACGGATTCGAGGCTCATATGCCGCACCTAGCCCAAGAAGCGGTGCGGCGCAATCGCCCAGCCCCGGAGATAATGTTGACAATCACAGTCCACTATGTTGAGTGAACTGGCATTTTAAATTCCAGTTAAAGACCTTCCGGCGTCGGGCCAGCAAGCGGCCGGCCGGCGGGCAGCAGACGGGGGCAAGTCATGCAGTTCACATCGGAAGGCGCGGGAGCCGCCCGCGGCATCGTCGGGGGCGCCGCGGCCCTGCTTCTGCTCGGCGCCAGCCATCAGGCGCTGGCGCAGTCGGCGGCGCCGGGCTCGGTCGTCGTCCTCGACCCGATCGTCATCTCCGCCGGCACGGTCGAGGGCTCGACGCTGAGCCAGCGCCTGTCGGTGCTGCCCGGCGGCGTCGCGCTGGTCGAGCGCGAGGAGATGGCCAGGACGGCCAACCTCACCGCGTCGCGCGCGCTGTCGACGGTGCCCGGCGTCGTCGTGCAGGACTTTTTCGGCGCCAACGACCAGCCGCGCATCCAGATCCGCGGCTCGGGCCTGCAGCAGAACCCGGTCGAGCG
>JAEZXF010000228.1 GCA_023419995.1 Pseudomonadota bacterium
GCCACGGGCTGCGGCGCCGGGAAGTTGGCCCGGCCGAAGGCGTTGACGGCGGGATGGTCGATGCGCGCCGAGGGCGCGGCGGCGGCCGGGAACGGCGCTGCCATGGCCGCGCCGACCGAGGCGGCGGCAACCGGCATCGCGGCCGGAGGCGCGTCGTCTGCGAGCAGCCGGTGCAGCTCGTCCTCGAGGCTCAGCTCGGCGGAGACAGGCTCGGCGGCAGCGGCGGCGACCGGCTCGTCGAAGCCGAAATCGGGCTCGGGAAGCGCTGCTTCCGGCTCCGGATCGTGCTCGAACTGCCCGGCAGCGTAGGGCGAGGCGACGGTTGCGGCGGGCGCTGCCGGCGCGGAGGCTGCGGCAAGCTCCTTCTCGAGGAAATCGAGGTCGAACTCGGCTTCCGTGGTCCACGCATCGTCCGCTTCCGCGGACGCGTCGTAGGCGACGGGCTCCTGCGCCGCAGCGGGCACGGCAGCCTGGTATGCGGGCTCGTCGTAGGCCGGTTCGTCGTAGGCGCGCTCGCCGTAGGAAGACGCATCGTAGGAGGAGGCGTCGTCGGACACGGGGGCCTCATAGGCGGCGTGGACATCCGCCCCGGCCGGTTCGGCTTCCGGCTCGAAGGAATGGCCGGCGAACAGCTCGCGCTCCAGCGCGTCCTCGAGATCGTCCTCCATGCCGGCGACCGACACCGGCTCGTCGTAGGGGGGCTCGTCATAGACGGGCTCGTCGTAGACAGGCTCGGCGCTCGGCGCGGCGTAGCCGGCAGCCGGAGCATGGGCCTGCGCGGCCGCAGCGTCGCTCTCGCGGAAGAATTCCTCGAACTCGGCGTCGAGCGAGACGGGCTCCTCGCCGGCCGGCTCGTGGCGCGCGGCTTCCATGGCAGGCTCGGCCGCGGCCGGCTCGCTGCGCCAGTCGGCGACGGTCGCCTGGTCCTCGAACTCGGCGAAATCGAACTCGCCGGCCAGTTCCCTCTCGAGGTCGATGTCGAAATCGTCTTCGGCCGGGGCCGCGGCGGGCGCCGCCGCAACCGTGTGCGCGGAAGCCGGTTCGGCCTGCTCGGCAGGCTCCCGGACCCTCGGATCGTGACCCATGATGCGCGTGAGCTCCGCGAACGGATCGTTCTCGGAGAACTCCATATAATCGTCGCGCCTGTTGTGATTGGTGTCTGCCATGCTTTTTCCCGCACTCACACTCGGTAGGACGCCGGCGACGTCACTTGGGGTTGGCCCTTACCAAGGCATTGTGGGTAAAAGGTGACGGGAAACCCGGCAGAACCTAGCGCATTTCCTCGGGTGCGTCGGCCCCGACCAGCGCCAGGCCGGATGTCAGGACATCCGCCACGGCCCGCACCAGACCCAGCCTGGCACGGGTCAATTCTGGTTCGTTAACCTTAACAAACCGTAAGTCGGGGTTGTCGGTGCCGCGATTCCAGTGGGCGTGGAAGGTCTGCGCGAGGTCGTAGAGGTAGAAGGCGAGCCGGTGCGGCTCGAGCGACTGCGCCGCAGCCTCGATCAGGCGCGGATACTCGGCGAGCTTGCGCACGAGGCCGATCTCGCCCTCCTCCGTCAGCAGATGCGCCACAGCCTTCATGTCGGCGCGGCCGGGCAGGCTGCCGAGCTGCTCGGCCGCCTGCCGGAACACGGAGTGGCAGCGCGCCGAGGCATACTGGACGTAGAAGACCGGGTTGTCCTTCGACTGCTCGGTGACCTTGGCGAAGTCGAAGTCGAGCGGTTCGGTGTTCTTGCGGTAGAGCATCATGAAGCGGATCGGGTCGCGCCCGACCTCGTCGACCACGTCGCGCAGCGTCACGAACTCGCCCGACCGCTTCGACATGCGCACCGGCTCGCCGTCGCGGTAGAGCTTGACGAGGTTGCACAGCAGCACGGTCAGCTTCAGCCGGTTGTCGGACACGGCGTTGGCCAGCGCCTCCAGCCGCTTGACGTAGCCGCCATGGTCGGCGCCGAGCACGAAGATCAGCTCCTCGAAGCCGCGGGCGTACTTGTCCTTCATGTAGGCGACGTCGCCGGCGAAATAGGTATAGGAGCCGTCCGACTTGACCAGAGGCCGGTCCTGGTCGTCGCCGACCACGGTCGAGCGGAACAGCGTCTGCTCGCGGTCCTCCCAGTCCTCGTTCTTCTCGCCCTTGGGCGGTGGCAGCTTGCCCTTGTAGACGTGGCCCTTGATTGTGAGATCCGCGATCGCGCCGCGGATCGCCGCCGCGTTGTCGGTGTGCAGCGCCCGCTCGGAGAAGAACACCTCGTGATGGACGTTGAGCGCCGCGAGGTCCTCGCGGATCATCGCCATCATCGCGTCGATGGTGCGGTCCTTGACGATGGCGAGCGCGTTGTCCTCGGGCATCTGGTTGAGGCCGCGCCCGAATTCCTCGGCCAGCGCCTTGCCGACCGGCACGAGGTAGTCGCCGGGGTAGAGGCCGGCGGGGATCTCGCCGATCGTCTCGCCCAGCGCCTCGCGGTAGCGCAGCATCACCGACTTCGCGAGCACGTCGACCTGCGCGCCGGCGTCGTTGATGTAGTACTCCTTGGTCACGTCGTAGCCGGCGAAGCCCATGATGTTGGCGAGCGCGTCGCCCACCACCGCGCCGCGGCAATGGCCGACATGCATCGGTCCGGTCGGGTTGGCCGAGACGTATTCGACATTGACCTTGCGGCCGGCGCCGACGGCAGAGCGGCCGTAGTCCGCCGCGGCATCGAGGATGTCCGCGAGGCGGGCCTGCCAGAAGCCGTCGGCGAGCCTGAGGTTGACGAAGCCCGGCCCGGCCACCTCGCCGGCGGCGACATGGGGAGCGGCGCGCCGCGCCGCCGCGATCTTCTCGGCCAGGGCGCGCGGGTTCTCGCCCACCGCCTTGGCCAGCACCATCGCCGCGTTGGTGGCGAGGTCGCCGTGGCTGGCGTCGCGCGGCGGCTCGACGGCGAGCCGGGAGAAATCGAGCGCCCCGCCCTCCTTCGGCTCCAGGCCGAGCGTCTCTATCGCCGCGATGATGCGCGAGGAAAACTGCGCGAAGATGTTCATGTCGTACCTGCCCGGACCGGGACTGGGATAGCCCAGAATGTGGAAAGCGAGGTTGAAAACCTCGCCGGAACTGGTGCTTCGCCTAACCCAATTCCGGAGTCCGGTCAAACAGGCGCCGGTGCTCCTTGATGGCGTAGGTGTCGGTCATGCCGGCGATGAAATCGGCGACGTAGCGTGCCCGCCCGGCCTCGTCCGCCTGCGCGACCTCCGCGCCGTGCCCCTCCGGCAGGTCGCCGGGAGCCGCGAAATAGCGGGTGAAAAGGTCGTGCACGATCTGGTCCGCCCCCTCGCGCGCGGCCATGACGCTGGGGTGGCGATAGAGGTTGGCGTAGAGGAAGGTCTTGAGCTCCGTCTCGGCCGCCGCCATCCCCGCGGAGAAGGCGACGACGGGCCGGCCGGCATTGTGGATGTCGGCCGGGCTCTGCGGGTCCAGCTCCTCGATGGCGCGCTGCGCCGTCGCGATCGCATCCTCGACCATGGCGGTGATCTGGCGGCGCATCAGCTCGTGGCCGGTGCGCACGGCGTCGAGCCCGGGATAGCGCTGGCGCACCGCAGCGAGGATGCCGGCCGGCAGCGCCACCGCCTCCAGCATGTCGAGCGTCAGCAGGCCGGCGCGCAGGCCGTCGTCGATGTCGTGCGTGTCGTAGGCGATGTCGTCGGCGATCGCCGCCGCCTGCGCCTCGACCGAGGCGTAGCGGTCGAGCTCCAGGTCGAAGCGCGCGCTGAAGCTGCGGATCGTTTCCGGCACCTCCCCCTTCAGCGCCCTGCCCTGCGCGTCGGTCAGCGGCCCGTTGTGCTTGGCCAGCCCCTCGAGCGTCTCCCAGGTCAGGTTCAGCCCGTCGAACTCGGCATAGCGCCGTTCCAGCCGGGTGACGATCCGGAGCGACTGGGCGTTGTGGTCGAAGCCGCCCCACCGGCGCACCAGCGCGTCGAGCGTCTCCTCGCCGGTGTGGCCGAAGGGGGTGTGACCGAAATCGTGGACGAGCGCGATCGCCTCGGCGAGGTCCTCGTCGGCGCGCAGCGCCCGGGCGATGGCGCGGGCGATCTGCGCCACCTCGATCGTGTGGGTCAGTCGCGTGCGGTAGTGGTCGCCCTCGTGGGCGATGAAGACCTGCGTCTTGTGCTTCAGCCGGCGGAACGCCGTCGAGTGGATGATGCGGTCGCGGTCGCGCTGGAACGGCGTGCGGGTCGGGCTTTCCGGCTCGGGATAGAGGCGGCCGCGCGACAGCGCCGGGTCGCAGGCATAGGGCGCGCGCGGCCGGTAGCCGAAGCCTATGCGGTCGAACGATGTCGGCACGTTGCGCTCCCTGTCGCCTTGAAGCATGCCTGCCGAGAGCGGGACCGGCTTCGGCCGGCGGCATGCGCGGGAACCAAGACCTAGCGCGCGGCAGGCGAATCCGGAAGGCCGCACCCGCGCCTGCGACGTGTTGACTTGCCCCTTGCGGGTTCATACCTATTGGCAGGATGCGAACGCAAGGTGACCGCCATGGGCGTCGATGCGAAGACTGAGATGAAGGGCGTCGAGGTGAGCGAGGCCGCGGCGCGCAAGATCGCCGCCCTTTTGGCCGGCGAGCCGGACAAGATCGGCCTGCGCGTCGCCGTCGAGGGCGGCGGCTGCTCGGGCTTCTCCTACATCATGGACCTGACCGGCACGAAGAACGACGACGACGTCGTGATCGAGCGCGACGGCGCGCGCGTGCTGATTGACGACCTGTCGCTGGTCTATATGGGCGGCTCGGTGATCGACTTCGTCGACGACCTGATGGGCCAGTCGTTCCAGATCAGGAACCCCAATGCCGTCGCCTCGTGCGGCTGCGGCACCTCGTTCTCGATCTGACGCCTTCCCCTCCCGAATCGAAAGAGGCCGGCGCGAAGCCGGCCTTTTCGTTTCTTCTCCGTCAGGCCCCTCCCTCAGGCCTCGGCCGCCATCGCCGCCTCGCGCAGGTCCTCGGCGTCGCCGGTGGCGCCGTTGAAGACGAGGTTGAGCGCGACCGCCGCGATCGAGGCGAGCAGGATGCCGGAATCGACCAGCGGCCCGATGGCCTTGGGCAGCCAGATATGGAAGTCGGGCGCGACGACCGGGATCATGCCGAAGCCGAGCGAGATCGCCACCACGAACAGGTTGTTGCGGTTGCCCTTGAAGTCCACCGCCGACAGGATGCGGATGCCGGTGGCCGCGACCATGCCGAACATGACGATGCCCGCGCCGCCCAGCACCACGGTGGGCAGCGCCTCGACCAGCGCGCCCATCTTCGGGATCAGCCCCAGCGCCACCATGATGACGCCGCCGGCGACGCAGACGAAGCGGCTGCGCACGCCGGTGACGCCGACGAGCCCGACGTTCTGCGAGAAGCTGGTGTAGGGGAAGGTGTTGAAGACGCCGCCGAGCACGGTGCCGAGGCCGTCCATGCGCAGGCCGGCCGACAGCATCGGCTGCGTCACCTTCCTGCCGGTCATCTCGCCCAGCGCCAGGAACATGCCGGTCGATTCGATCATCACCACGATCATCACCAGCACCATGGTGACGATCAGGATGGGGTCGAAGATCGGCGCCCCGAAGTGGAACGGCATGATCGGCGCGAACCACGCCGCGTTGGCCACCTTCTCGAAATGCATCATGCCGAGCGAGGCGGCGACGATGCCGCCGAAGACGATGCCGACCAGCACCGCAATGTTGGACAGGAAGCCCCTTGCGTAGCGCGCCACGCCGATGATGACGGCTAGCACGGCGAGCGACAGCACGATGTTGGAGAACGGCGCATAGGCAGCGTTCGGCACGCTCGGCGCGAGCGCGAGGCCGGGCGGAACCGCCGGCAGCGCCGACCCGGCCGCCTCCGCGGCCTCCCTGACCGAGGCGAGCCACGCCGCGTGGTCGGGATTGACCAGCTTCGGCGCGGTCGGGCCGACCGGCAGGCCGAAGATCCAGTTGATGCCGATCTTCATCAGCGTCACGCCGATGACGAGGATGATCGTGCCCGTCACCACCGGCGGGAAAAGGCGCAGCATGCGGCTGACGAAGGGCGCGATCAGCACGGTGATGATGCCGGCGCCGATGATGGCGCCGAAGATCATGCGGGCCCCCTCGTGGCCTGGATTGGCGACCGCCATCGACACCATCGGCCCGACGGCGGCGAAGGTGACGCCCATCATCACCGGCAGCTTGATGCCGAACCATTGCGTCGCGCCCATCGACTGCAGGATGGAGACGATGCCGCAGACGAACAGGTCGGCCGAGATCAGGAATGCGACGTCGGCGGGCTCCAGTTGCAGCGCCCGCCCGACGATCAGCGGCACGGCGATGGCGCCGGCATACATGACCAGGACATGCTGCAGGCCGAGCGTGAACAGGCGCGGCGCCGGCAGCATCTCGTCGACGGGATGCGTCGATGTGATTGACATTATTTTCTCCTCCCCCGCGAAACAGCCCGGAAGCGGGTTCCCCCGGCTGTCGCAATGGTGCAGGATTGTCTCGATCCGCCCGGCAGACCATCAAGAACTGTTTGAAATACTTGTGAGCGTTTCATGAAAATCGCGACCTGGAACATCAACGGCGTGCGCGCGCGCATCGACAACCTGCTGCACTGGCTGAAGGAGAGCGGGCCGGACATCGTCTGCCTTCAGGAGATCAAGACGCAGGACGACGGCTTTCCCCGCCTCGAGATCGAGGCGCTGGGCTATCACGTCGAGACGCACGGCCAGAAGGGGTTCAACGGCGTCGCCATCCTGTCGAGGATGCGGTTCGACGAGGTCAACCGCGGCCTGCCGGGCGACGACGGCGACGACCAGGCGCGCTTCATCGAGGGGGTGTTCTCGACCGCCAGCGGTGCGCTGCGCGTCGTCTCGCTCTACCTGCCCAACGGCAACCCGGTCAGCGAGGAGCGCAAGTTCGGCTACAAGCTCGCCTGGATGAAGCGGCTGGAGGACTGGGCGCTCGCGCGCCTTTCGCTCGAGGAGCCGCTGGTGCTGGCCGGCGACTACAACGTCATTCCCCAGCCCATCGACGCGAAGAACCCGGCCGAGTGGGTCAACGACGCGCTCTACCAGCCCGAAAGCCGCGGCGCGCTGCGCCGGCTGGAATATCTCGGCTTCACCGACGCCGCCCGCGCCGTCACCGACGAGCAGGTCTTCACCTTCTGGGACTACCAGGCCGGCGCCTGGCAGAAGAACAACGGCATCCGCATCGACCACCTGATGCTGTCGCCCGAGGCCGCCAACCTGCTCGCCGCCGCATCGGTCGAGAAGCACGTGCGCGCCTGGGAGAAGCCGTCGGACCACGTGCCGGCGGTGGCCGAGCTCAGGCTGAACTGAAGGCGGACCGTCCGTTCGACCGCCGCAGCGTGCGGGACCCCATCCGATGCAGATGATCGCCGTCCTCGCCTCGACCGTTCTCGGCGCGATCGCCGCGCTCCACGTCTACTGGGGGCTGGGAGGCGTGTGGCCGGGAACCGACCCGGCAAGCTGCGCCCGCGCCGTCGCCGGCTTCAGGGGCATCGACCGGATGCCGCCGGCCGGCGCATGCCTCGCGGTCGCCGCCGGGCTTGCGGCGATCGCCCTCCTCAGCCTGTCGCTCGCGGGCGCGGTGATGCTTCCCCTGCCGGTCAATGCCGTCCGGGGCGCGGTCCTGCTCGCCGGGCTGGTCCTCGTCGCTCGGGGAGCCATCGGCTTCACCGCCTTCTGGCGGAGGATCACGCCCGAAATGCCCTTTGCCCGCAACGACATGCGGTGGTTTTCTCCACTGTGCCTGGTCGTGGGCGCGGGCCTTCTGGGCGTGGCCCTCTCGGGATGATCGGGAAAGCAGGCGGGTCGCCGGGCGGCGCGGAAGCCGCGCTCAGTCGTTGCCCTTGACCAGCAGGTCCTGCGCCAGCGCGATCGCCGTGCGGCGGTCGGCCTCGTCGACGAGGGCGAAGGCCTCTTCCTGCATGCCGCGGATCCACGATCTGTCGGCCACGGGCGCGCGCTCCAGCGCGGCCGTCATCATGGCGAGGCCGCGCACGGCCTTGCCGCTCTGGAACAGGAGATGGCCGAGCGTCGCCTGCGCACCGGCATGGCCCTTCTCGGCGGCGAGCTGGAACCAGCGGCTGGCCTGGCGCAGGTTGGACTTCACGCCGCCCTCGCCCGCCATCATCATCTTGCCCATCTCGAACTGGGCGTCCGGGTTGCGGTAGGTGGCGGCGGCGCGGATGTAGTAGTCCTGCGCCGCGGCGAGGTTGGGCTGCACGGGCGAGCCGGGAATGCCCGTGCGGGCATAGCCGCCGAGCGCCACGAGCGCGTCCGAGACATAGCTCTCGTCGGGCGAGCCGGGCTCGACCTCCTGCGTGGCGATCGCCTGGTAGAACTTGAAGGCCTCGTAGTCGTTGCGCGTCACGCCGTCGCCCTGGGCGTACATGCGCGCGAGTTTCCAGCGCGCGCCGAGCTGGCCCTTGTCGGCGGCGTAGCGATAGGCCTCGACGGCCTGTTCCTTGTGGCCGCTCTTGTAGGCGGTGAAACCGAAGCGGAAGACGTCCCACGGGCTCTTCTGCTCGTCCGGGCTGCCGATGACCGACTGGTCGAGGGCGCGGGCGGGGTGGATGGCGATGGACAGCGTGCCGACGGCGACCGCGCAGAACATGCCCGCCGCCAGAAGGCGGCTCGTCGGTCTGTGGCTCGAAACGTCGTACACGGTCATCATCATCCTTGCCGCGGGCGGTGCGGCCTGCTCTCCCGCCGGACACCTCTCGCGGGCGTCCTCTGCAGGAGGCTATCGAGGTGCTCCGGGTTTATGGCGGGAAGTGGGCAATCGGCCATAGCACGGAAGCAACACTCGACGGATGTCGTGCCAGTGTTGCCGAATCGCCACAACGAAACGCCCGCCTCGGAAGACCGGCGACGGGCGCAACGCACGTTCTGGAAAACGGGTCCGGCGAGCGAGCGCCGCCTATTCGGGCAGGACGCGCACGGCTCCCTTGTCGGCGCTGGCGGCGAAGGCGGCATAGGCCTTCAGCGCCGTGGTCACATTGCGCTTGCGCGGCGCGGCCGGTTTCCAGCCCAGCCTGTCCTGTTCGGCGCGACGCGCGGCCAGTTCGCTGTCGGAGATGCGCAGGCTGATGCTGCGGCCGGGAATGTCGATGTCGATGATGTCGCCGCTGCGGACAAGGCCGATCGCCCCGCCCTGCGCCGCTTCCGGCGAGGCGTGGCCGATGGAAAGGCCGGAGGTGCCGCCGGAGAAGCGCCCGTCGGTCAGAAGGGCGCAGGTGGCGCCCAGCCCCTTCGACTTGAGGTAGCTCGTCGGGTAGAGCATCTCCTGCATGCCTGGCCCGCCCTTGGGGCCTTCGTAGCGGATGACCACGACGTCGCCCGCCTTGACCTCGTTGCCGAGGATGCCCTTCACCGCCGCGTCCTGGCTTTCGAACACGACGGCCGGGCCGGAGAATTTCAGGATGGACTCATCGACGCCCGCCGTCTTCACGACGCAGCCGTCGAGCGCGATGTTCCCCTTCAGCACGGCAAGACCGCCGTCCTTGGAGAACGGGTGCTCGACGGAACGGATGACGCCGCTCACGCCGTCCGTGTCCAGCTCGTCCCAGCGGCGATCCTGGCTGAAGGCGGTCTGCGACGGCACGCCGCCCGGTGCCGCGCGGAAGAACTCACGGATGCTCTCGCTGTTGGTGCGGGTGATGTCCCAGCGGTCGATTGCCTCGCCCAGCGTGGCGGCATGGACGGTCGGCGTGTCGCGATGGATCAGGCCGCCCCGGTCGAGCTCGCCGAGAATGCGCATGATGCCGCCAGCGCGGTGGACGTCCTCCATGTGGACGTCCGCCTTGGCCGGCGCCACCTTCGACAGGCACGGCACCTTGCGCGACAGCGCGTCGATATCGTCCATGTCGAAGTCTATGCCGCCCTCATAGGCGGCCGCCAGAATGTGCAGCACCGTGTTGGTCGAGCCGCCCATGGCGATATCGAGCGACATGGCGTTCTCGAACGCCTTGCGATTGGCCACGTTGCGCGGCAGCACGCTCTCGTCGTCCTGCTCGTAGTAGCGCTGTGCGAGGTCGACGATGAGGTGCCCGGCCTCCACGAACAGGCGCTTGCGGTCGGCGTGGGTGGCGAGCGTCGAGCCGTTGCCCGGCAGCGACAGGCCCAGCGCCTCGGTCAGGCAATTCATCGAGTTGGCCGTGAACATGCCCGAGCACGAGCCGCAGGTCGGACAGGCCGAGCGCTCGATGACCTTGACGTCCTCGTCGGAGATCTTGTCGTCGGCGGCCGCGACCATGGCGTCGACGAGGTCGAGCGCGTGGGTCTTGCCGCCCAGCACCACCTTGCCCGCCTCCATCGGCCCGCCCGAGACGAACACCGACGGGATGTTGAGGCGCAGCGACGCCATCAGCATGCCGGGGGTGATCTTGTCGCAGTTGGAGATGCAGACCATGGCGTCGGCGCAGTGGGCGTTGACCATGTACTCGACGCTGTCGGCGATGATCTCGCGCGACGGCAGCGAATAGAGCATGCCGTCATGGCCCATGGCGATGCCGTCGTCGACGGCGATGGTGTTGAACTCCTTGGCGACGCCGCCCGCCGCCTCGATCTCGCGCGCCACGAGCTGGCCGAGGTCCTTGAGGTGGACGTGGCCGGGCACGAACTGGGTGAAGGAGTTGACGACGGCGATGATGGGCTTGCCGAAATCGCCGTCCTTCATGCCGGTGGCGCGCCAGAGGCCGCGCGCGCCCGCCATGTTGCGTCCGTGGGTGGTCGTGCGGGAGCGATAGGGGGGCATGGCGTTTCCAGACCTTTTGGCTTTTCCAGTGTTTGAAATAGCTAATAACGACAATGGGCGGGCCTGTCAGCGCCCGCCCATTGGGTCAGGGCTTGTCAGCCGGCGTCGCGCAGGCGCGCCAGCGCCGCCTCCAGCCGCGCGTGGGCCTCCTGCAGCTCAGCCTGCTTCTCGCGCTCGGTTTCGACCACTTCGGGGGCGGCCTTGGCGACGAATTGCGGGTTGCCGAGCTTCTTCTCGATGCGGCCGATCTCGTCGGCGTTCTTCGAAAGCTCCTTCTCCAGGCGGGCGGCCTCCGCCTTGAGGTCGATCAGCTCGCCGAGCGGCAGGCACGCCGTGGCCTCGCCGGTGACGATCTGGGCCGACCCCCTGGGCGCGGCGTCGCCGAAGCCGACCTCGCCGGTGCGGGCAAGGCGGCGGATCGCCGGCTCGTGGCGCGCCACGCGCTCGCGCGTCGCGGCGCTCGCGCCGACAAGCACCAGCGGCGCGGTGGCCGAGGGCGGCACGTTCATCTCCGAGCGGACCGAGCGGATGCCGGAGACGAGGTCGATCAGCCAGTTGATCTCGCTTGCCGCCTCGGCGTCCTCGAAGTCCGGCACCGGCCAGGCCGCATGGCACAGCAGCGTCTCGCGCGGGCTGCCGTCGCCGGAGGTCTGCGCCCACAGCTCCTCGGTCATGAACGGCATCATCGGATGCAGGAGCTTGAAGATCTCGTCGAGCACATGGGCCATCGCGGCGCGGCTCTCGGCCTTGGCCGCCTCGTCCTCGCCCGCGAACACCGGCTTCAGGAGCTCGACATACCAGTCGCAGACGAGGTTCCAGACGAAGCGGTAGGCCGCGGCCGACGCCTCGTTGAAGCGGAAGCCGGTGATGCCGGAGGTGATCTCGGCCGTGGCGCGGGAAAGCTCGGTCAGCGCCCAGCGGTTGACCGTCAGCTTGGCGTCCTCCGGGCGGAAGGACGGATCGCGCCTCACGCCGTTCATCTCGGCGAAGCGGGTCGCGTTCCACAGCTTGGTGCCGAAGTTGCGATAGCCGGCGACGCGCGCCGGATCGAGCTTCACGTCGCGCCCCTGCGCCGCCATGATCGCCAGCGTGAAGCGCAGCGCGTCCGCGCCGTACTCCTCGATCAGCTCCAGCGGGTCGATGACGTTGCCCTTGGACTTCGACATCTTGGCGCCGTGCTTGTCGCGCACCAGCGCGTGCACGTAGACGGTGTGGAACGGCTCCTCCTTCATGAAGTGGAGGCCCATCATCATCATGCGGGCGACCCAGAAGAAGATGATGTCGAAGCCGGTGACCAGCACGTCGGTCTGGTAGTAGGTGTCCAGCTCCTTGGTCTTCTGCGGCCAGCCGAGCGTCGAGAACGGCCACAGCGCCGAGGAGAACCAGGTGTCGAGCACGTCCTCGTCGCGGGTGAGGATGTCGCCCGGCTCGAAGTTCTCCAGCTTGTCCTCGACCCACGCCTTCCACGGCCCCTCGAGCGCGAGATAGTACTCGACCGCCTCGTCGAGCGCCTCCTTCTCGGTCTTGGCGACGAAGACGTGGCCGTCCGGCCCGTACCAGGCCGGGATCTGGTGGCCCCACCACAGCTGGCGCGACACGCACCATGGCTGGATGTTCTCCATCCACTCGAAATAGGTCTTTTCCCAGTTCTTGGGCACGAAGTTGGTGCGCCCCTCGCGGACCGAGGCGATGGCCGGCTTCGCCAGCGTCGCGGCGTCGACATACCACTGGTCGGTCAGGAACGGCTCGATCGGCACGCCGCCGCGGTCGCCGTGCGGCACCATGTGGCGGTGCGGCTCGACCTTGGCGAGGAACCCGCCCTCCTCCATGATCGCGACGACCAGCTTGCGCGCCTCGAAGCGGTCGAGGCCGTGAAGCTGCTCCCAGACGGCCTCGCGCTGACTCGTTTTCTCAACGCCTTCGAGGAAGTCCTCGTTGTCCTTGATGTTTATCGTCGCGTCGACGTTGAGCACGTTGATCTGCGCGAGGTCGTGGCGCTTGCCGACCACGAAATCGTTGAAGTCGTGCGCGGGCGTGATCTTGACCGCGCCGGTGCCCTTCTCCGGATCGGAATACTCGTCGGCGACGATCGGGATGCGGCGGCCGACGATCGGCAGCACGGCGTTCCTGCCGACGAGGGCGGTGTAGCGCTCGTCGTCCGGGTGGACGGCGACGCCGGTGTCGCCCAGCATCGTCTCGGGCCGCGTCGTGGCGACGGTGATGTAGGTCGCCGGGTCGAGCGGATCGTAGGTGGCGCCCTCGACGGGATAGCGGAAGTGCCAGAGGTTGCCGTCCAGCTCGACCTGCTCGACCTCGAGGTCGGAGATCGCGGTCAGGAGCTTCGGATCCCAGTTGACCAGCCGCTTGTCCTTGTAGATCAGCCCTTCCTTGTAGAGCGTGACGAAGACCTCGAGCACGGCGGCCGACAGCCCCTCGTCCATGGTGAAGCGCTCGCGCGCCCAGTCGCAGGACGCGCCGAGCCGCTTCAGCTGGTTGAAGATCATGCCGCCGGATTCGGCCTTCCACTCCCAGACCTTGTCGATGAACTCCTCGCGCGTCAGGTCGCGGCGGTGGATCTGCTTCTCGGCCAGCTGGCGCTCGACCACCATCTGCGTCGCGATGCCGGCATGGTCCATGCCCGGCTGCCACAGCACGTTCCTGCCGCGCATGCGCTCGAACCGGACCATGATGTCCTGCAGCGTGTTGTTGAGCGCGTGGCCCATGTGCAGCGAGCCGGTGACGTTGGGCGGCGGGATGACGATGGCGAACGGGTCGGCGCCCGGCTGCGAGCCCGCTCCGGCGGCGAATGCGTCCGCTTCCTCCCAGGCCTTGGCGATCCTGGGTTCGACGGCCTTGGCGTCGTAGGTCTTGTCGAGCATGGGAAAAATCCGAATTTTCGGGCAGTTGTGCCGGGTGTAAACCGGAACGGGGGGACCAAGTCAACTGCGCGGGCGCGGACCCGCCCTCCCCGAACGAAAACGCCGCCCCGGAAGGCGGCGTCCACGCATCGGCCAGGCCGGAAGGTTCAGGGGAAGCGCTTGCGGACCTGGGCCTTGGCCAGCACCTTGCCCTTGGCGTCGAGCGCCTCGGCGCTGATCTGGTAGGTGTGCGTGCTCGGCGGGCAAGGCCCGGTATAGCGGAAGGCGCCGTAGGGCAGCGACGTCTTGCCGTCGAACGACACCGTGCTGCCGCCGTGCTGGTAGTTCGGCGCGTTGAGGTCGACCATCCTGAACCGGATCTTGGCGGTGCCGTTCGGCACCTTCGTCAGCTTGATCGGCGGCGACTTGCTGTCGAAGCATTTCTTGGTCGGGCCCCAGTCGAAGCTCAGCCCGAACGCCTGCGCCGGCGAAGCCAGCGCCGCCATGCCCGCCGTCAACACGATCAATCCCGCGATATTCTTCATGCCCACCGTCCCGTTGCCATTGAGAATGACGCGACGTTAGGCAGGAATTATTGATGCATCAAGCAAATATGCTCAGCCGCCGCGGGCGACGCGCTCGATTTCCTCGCGCACCAGCTTCTCGACCAGCATCGGGAGGTTGTTGTCGAGCCAGTCCTGCAGCATCGGCCGCAGCATGTCCTCGGCCATCTCGTCGAAGGAGCGGCGGCGGCTGGCCGCGAACGCCTCGGACAGCTCGCCGAAGGCGGCGGCGACCTGGCGGCCGGCCTGGTCGGAGATCAGCGCCTGCCGGCTTTCCGCCGCGACGGCCTCGGCGAGGCTGGAGGAAACCGGATGCACCGGCGCTGCCGGTTCCGGCGCGTGCCCGCCGAAGACGGACGGCTCCGCCCGCTCCTCGGCATGGAACGCGGGAACTTCATCGAGGGCGGAGGGCGACGCGTCGCTCTCGCCGCCGAGGTCGCCATGCGCACCCGCATCGTGGAGGTAGCGCAAGGGCTCGTGCTCGACGGGAGCCGGAGCTTCCTCTTCATGGTCCGGCTGCAGGGCCGGCTCGTCCGCGGGCGGCGCGCCGAACTCGGCCCGGAACGCATCCACGTCGTGCTGGATTTCGGGGGCGGCGACGGGCGCGGCGGAAATCTCGGCCGCTTCGGCCTCGTCCAGCGGACGGCGCGCCGTGTCGCTGTCCTCGATGATCCGGCGGATCGACGCCAGAATCTCTTCCATCGAGGGTTCGCGCTGTGCGCTGCCTGCCTGAGCCATGATTGCAACCACGCCTTCTTCGATTCCGCCTGCCGGCGCCACTCAAAACTCGCAGCGGCACCGAATCGAGAATGACAGGCTAGACGAGGCCGCTACCCGCGCGAAGCCCTCGCCCGACAAAGTCGCAACTTTCGCACAAGATTGGACCGCCCCGGCGGAGCGCCGCGTCAGCGCCCGTCGGGGGTCTTGGTGCCGACCCACTTGTCCTTGACGGCGTCGTAGTGCTCCTGCGGGTCGTAGTTGGCGACGTTGAGGCCGAGGCGCTGCGGCGACAGCCGGCCCATCGCCGACAGGATGGCGTAGCTCGCCGCCACCACGTCGCGCTCGGCGCTGGCGAGGTTGATCTGCGCAGTGATGACGTCGGCCTGCGCGTTGAGCACGTCGAGCGTGGTCCGCTGGCCGACGTTGCGCTCCTCGATCACGCCGTTGAGGGCGAGCTGCGCGGCAGAGACCAGCTCGCGCCCGGCGGCCACGACCTCGCGCGCCGCCACGTACTGCGTCCATGCCGAGGTGACGGCGGCGCGGACCTGGTCGCGCGCCACGTCGACCTCGATGCGCGCCTGGCCGAGTGATTCCTTGGACTGGCGGACCTGCGCCGAGGCGAGGCCACCCTGGTAGATCGGGATCGTCAGGCTGAGGCCGATGGAGGCGGCGTCGGACGAGCCGTCGCTCGCCGCGCCCATGCCGACGCCCGGCAGCGTGTTGCGGTAGGAATGCGTCACCCCGGCCTGCGCGCTGACCTGCGGCAGCAGCGAGCCTTCGCGGGACTTCACCTGGAACGACGCGGCATCGACCATATGCAGCGTCGCCTTGATGGCCGGATGCTCGCCCAGCGCAACGCCGAGCGCCGCGTCCATGCCGGCCGGCAGCAGCTTGGCCACCGGCGCGGCGGCATCGAGCCGGCCCGGCTTGTCGCCGACGAGCTGGAGATAGGCGGCCTCGCTGGCCAGAACCTGGGCCCGCGCCGCGCTGAGCTGGGCCACGGCGGCGGCCTGCTGCGCCTGCGCCTGCGCGACGTCGGTGCGCGTGCCCTCGCCCACCTCGAAGCGCGAGCTGGCCGCGCGGACCTGCTCGCTCAGGAACTCGAGGTTGCGCGAGCGGAAGGTCGCGATCTGGCGGTCGCGCCGCACGTCGACATAGGCGGCGGCGGCGTTGAAGAGGATGTTCTGCTCGGTATTGCGCAGGCTCTCGTTCGACGCCCGCACCTGCGCCTCGGCGGCGCGAACGTTGTTCAGCGTCTGAAACCCGTCGAACAGAGACTGCCTGATCTCGACGCCGAACGAGCCGGCGGTGATTCGGCTGCTGTCGTTGGATGTGTAGCTCAGGCTGCCGGCCGCGCCGATATAGGGGCGCCACCCGGACTTGGCGATCGCCACGTTCTCGTCGGTGACGCGCACTCCGGCGCGGGCCGAATTCATGCTGGAGTTGTTCTGGTATGCGCGGGCAAGGGCGCCCTGGATGGTTTCCGCCATGGATGGCTGCGAGAGCGCAAGCACCCCCGACATTGCGACCGCGGCGTAGAAACCTTTGCGAATCATAGACACAACCCACCTCTTGCGCACAGGACAGGCCCGCCTCGCAGCACCATATCCCAACTGTTCTCTGCCGGAAACCGGCGGGCGAAAACCCTCGCGACGGCGCAGCTGAACGCGGGCCGCTCATCCTCGCAGGCGAACGCTACACGATTTCCGGGTGGGCGGCGTTACACTTTGGTAACAATTCAGAATTTTTTGGCCCTGTCCCCGGCTAAAATTCGAACTCCGGCACCCGGTGGAATTCGCCGAGAGGCTTGACGGCGGCGTTGAACGCCAGGCGCGACGAGACGAGCCCGTCCTCCTTCAGCCAGATCGTGGCCCGGCCGGAATTGCCCTCGCCGACGACGGCGACCAGGCGCCCGCCGTCCTTCAGCTGGTCGAGCAGCGCCTGCGGAATCTCGTCCACCGCGCCCTCGACGAGAATCACGTCGTAGGGCGCCTGCGCGGCGTGGCCGGCGGAAAGCGCCCCCTCGACCACCGACACGTTCTCGAAGCCCTGCGCCGACAGCGCGCGCGTCGCCTCGGCCGCCAGCGTCGAATCACTCTCGAGCGCCACGACGAAGCCGGCGATCCGCGCCAGCACCGCCGTCGAATAGCCCGTGCCGCAGCCGACATCGAGGACGAGGTCGCCGGCGCGCACCTCGGCGAGCTGCAGCAGCTTGGCGAAGGGCGAGGCGCGCATCAGGAAGCGGCCCGGCTGCCCGGCCGCGACCTCGATGTCCTCGTCGATATAGGCGAGCGGCCGGCGGCCGGCGGGCACGAACTCCTCGCGCGGGACCTCGAGCATGGCCGAGAGGATGGCCACGTCGGTCACGTCGGTCGTGCGCACCTGCCCATCGACCATCTTCACACGCAGTTCCTGGAAATCGGCTGTCATGTCTCTACCAGCCCGGCTCGCGGGCACCCCTCGTCAACCGCCTGGAGCGCCGCCGTTCCCGGTGAACGGCGGGCCTCGGATATGCCGCGCTCTGCCCGGGTCCGTCGCCTTGTGCACCTCGCCCGGTCCGGCGCTGGAACGCGATCCTCATGCCCGGGGGCAGAGGAGGATTGGAGGCCTCGGCCGGAATCGAACCGGCGTGCAAGGATTTGCAGTCCTCTGCGTAACCACTCCGCCACGAGGCCCCTCCGCCTGAAGCGTTCCAAGCGCCTCAATAGGTTCGGGGCTTGAGGGCGTCAAGCCGGCTGCGCTCATTCCGGATGAATTCCCGTGCGACATTCCGCGGGGCGGGCCGGCCGGAGCCGCGCCGGAAGGAGGTCCCTGCCTTCCGGGGCGGCAGCGGAGAGGCGCGGCCCGCCTTCAGCCCTGCCGGTTCCGCCGGGCGCGCCTGCGCCCGCGGCGCTCTGCCCACCACAGCTCGGTCCGCCTGCGCCAGCGCCGCACCATCGCGAACTCGTAGGAGAGGATGAGGATGCCGAGCGGAATCATCCAGAAGCCGAGCACGGGCAGGAAGCCGAAGATGCCGAGGATGACCAGCAGCGTGCCGATGACGATGCGCATCCGGCGCGAGCGGGGCATGGAGAACTCCCGCCCCAGTATCGTGATCTTGCGCGGCCCGTCGTGGGCTTGCGGCTCCCTGGGCTCCCTGGGCTCCATGTCCTCGTGCTCGCTGCGGCTGGCGCCTGCTTTCCGGCGGCGCGCGGCAGGCCCCGCCGCGCGTCCCGCGGCACATATGAGGCGCCCCCGCGCCAAAGGCCATACCGGCATCGACAAAAAGCGGGAGAATTCGGCGATTGATGCTTTGCAAAGCCGAAAACTGTTTGCTATTAGGCAGCCACGTTCACGCGAGCAGGCTGTTCCCCGGTAGCTCAGCGGTAGAGCAACCGGCTGTTAACCGGTTGGTCGATGGTTCGAATCCGTCCCGGGGAGCCACTTTCTTCCAGAAAATGGTTGTCGATCAAGCGCTTCGGGCAAGGGTCTCGCCCGACGGCGCTCTCAGCCGATCAGTCGCGGCGCAAGTCGCGTGGGTGTCCCCTGCGACAACAAGCAAGCCGAAAGCTTTCCGGAAAGGCCGGCGCGCCTTGCGAACACTACGCCCTGAACACTCCTTCAGCCCGCCCGCACCTGACAACAGAGCGCGGCGGGAAGAGCGATAGCGCGGCAGAGAAAGCGCCGGCCAGCCGGGCATGGACACGGGCGGGCCGCCGGACCGGGTATGCGAACTCGCCATCGCAGATTGCGTGAAGACGCCCGCTGGGCGCTACCCCTCCAGCCCCGCAGCAGACGCCTGCACCGCCTGCGCCACCACGCCGGCCCAGGCGCGGGCGTCGTCGTCGGTGCGGATCAGGTCGTTGCGGATCTCGAACTCGGCGCAGTGCAGGCCACGCCTCTCGCCGTGGACGGGGATCGCGTAGTCGGTCTCGTCGCCGACGCTGTAGGGCTGGTTGACCCCGACGCAGTAGCCGGTGTTGGCCTTCAGCCATTCCGCGATGCCCGGCGAGAACTGCCGGTCGCGGTTGTAGAGGATGCCGATCTCCCACGGCCGGCTCGTGCCGCGGAACACCGGCGTGAAGCTGTGGATGGTGACGAGCAGCGTGCGCCGGGCCTCGGCGGCGCGGCGGTCGAGCGCCTCGCTCACCGCGTTGTGGAACGGCCAGAAGATCGCGTCGGCGCGGGCCTTCTTTTCCCCGGCGTCGATGCCGACATTGGCGGGGATGACGGTGTCCTCGCTGCGCTCCGGCGTGAAGTCGGGCACCGCCGGCTGGCGGTTGCAGTCGCAGACGAGGCGCGAGTAGCGCTGGGTGAACAACGGCGCGTCGAGCAGCGCCGACAGCGCCAGCGACACCTGCTTCGCGCCGATATCCCAGGCGATATGCCGCTCGAGGTCGACGGCGGAAAGCCCCATGTCGCCATAGGCGCGCGGGATCAGCCGGCCCGCATGCTCGCAGACCAGCACGAAATCCGACGTCCCGCCGGCATTGTGGATTTCGAGCGGATGCGGTTCATCATCCTGCAGGACAGGAAAGGCGCCGGCCTGAACGGAAGGGGTCAATGTGAAAACTCCAGAGCACAATTGTCTGAAATGGTACAAATCCACACAGAGAATTCAACTTGTATCTTTTCGTTGACGCAGCATCGGCCGAGAACCTATCATCGAACGAGGACGCCTGACTAAACGTCCGCATCGGGGACGGCAGAGGAATTTTCCGGTCTCGGGCAAGGCAGCGGTCGTGCCGATGCGAAGAAGCATCGGCGGGGATCGACGCCCGGCCGGGAAGGAAACAGTCTTCGCAGCCGGCCCCGCAGGGATTTGTCGGACGCCTTGCCGGCGACAGGGAGAAACAGCGACAGCGCATGACGGGCCGGGCGATCATCGAGGCGAGAGAACTGTCCATGCGCTTCGGCGGCGTCGTGGCCGTCGACGGCTATTCGCTCACCCTCGGCAGGGACGACCTGACGGGGCTGATCGGCCCCAACGGCGCCGGCAAGACCACGGCCTTCAACCTCCTGACCGGCGTGCTGCGCCCCACCACCGGCTCGATCACGGTCAACGGCCGCGACATGACCGGGCAGAGGCCGCACAGGCTGGCGCGGGCCGGCCTGGCGCGCACGTTCCAGAACATCCGCCTGTTCGCCGACCTCTCGGTGCTGGAGAACGTCATGTGCGGCGGCCACATGCGCAACGGCTCGTCGCTTCTCTCCACCCTCGCCTGGTCGCCGGCCTTCCGCCGCAACGAGGCGGAAATCGCCGAGAACGCGGCCCGCATCGTCGGCCAGGTCGGACTTTCCGCCTCCATAGACCGGCGCGCCGGCGCCCTTTCCTACGGCGACCAGCGGCGGGTCGAGATCGCCCCCGCGCTGGCGACGGGGCCGGAGGTGCTGCTGCTCGACGAGCCGGCGGCGGGCCTCAACCCGAGCGAGACGCAGGCGCTGGTCGAGCTGATCCGCCGCATCAACGGCGAATTCGGCATCGGCGTGCTCGTGGTCGAGCACGACATGCGCCTCGTCATGACCATGTGCCGGCGCATCCAGGTCATCAACCGCGGCAAGCTCGTCTGCGAGGGCACGCCGGCCGAGGTGCAGGCCGACCCGGCGGTCATCGAGGCCTATCTCGGCACAAGGCGGCAGGGGAAGGCCCATGCCTGAGGCCGGCATGCTCGAGGTCAGGGGCCTCAACGTCTTCCGCGGCGCCACCCATGTGCTGAAGGACGTCTCCTTCGATGTCGGCAAGGGCGAGCTCGTCGCGCTGATCGGCGCCAACGGCGCCGGCAAGTCGACCACGCTGCTCGCGCTGTCCGGGCTGCTGCCCGTCAGGTCGGGCAGCGTCCGCATGGCGACGGAGAGCGGCGGGATGGAGCTGACGCGCGCCTCGACGGAGGCGATCGTGCGTGCCGGGCTGATCCACTGTCCCGAGGGCCGGCAGATCTTCCAGTCGCTGACCGTCGAGGAGAACCTCGCGCTCGGCGCCTACACGCGCTCCGACCGGGACTGGATCGCCCGGACGACGGCGGAGGTCCACGATCTCTTCCCCATCCTGCGCGAGCGCGCCACGACGCCGGCCGGCGCGCTGTCCGGCGGCGAGCAGATGATGGTGGCGATGGGCCGCGCCCTGCTCGGCGCGCCGAAGCTGCTCCTGCTCGACGAGCCCTCGCTCGGCCTCGCGCCGAAGGTCATCGAGACCATCTTCGACGTCATCGCCGAGCTCAAGGCGCGCGGCGTCACCATCCTGCTGATCGAGCAGAACGCCTCGATGGCGCTGGAGATCGCCGACCGCGCCCACGTCATGGAGAACGGGCGCATCACGCTCTCCGGAACCGGCGCGTCGCTCGGCGAGGACGACCAGGTGCGGCAGTCCTATCTGGGGGTGGCGGGATGAGCCAGTATCTCTTCCAGCAGCTGATCAACGGCCTGGCGCTCGGCAGCCTCTATGCGCTGGTCGCCATCGGCTTCTCGATGATCTACGGCATCGTCCGGCTCATCAACTTCGCCCATGGCGACCTGGTCATGATCGGCGCGTTCACCACGCTGGCGATGGTGCTCTACGGCATGCCGTGGCCCCTCATCCTGCTGGTGGTGCTGCTGGTCGGGGCGCTCGCCGGGATGACGATCCAGACCCTCGTCTTCCGGCCGATCATCGGCGCGCCGCAGGTCACCGGCTTCATCGCGACGCTCGCCGTCTCCATCGTCATCCAGAACACGGCGCTGATGATCCTGTCCGGCCAGCCGCGCAACTTCCTGTTCCCGGCCGCCATGCGCCAGCGCGTCTCGCTGGGCGGGGTCAGCGCCTCGATGACCGACCTCGTCATCATCGGCCTGACGCTGGCGCTGATCGCGCTGTTGTTCGTCATCGTCTACCGCACGCGGCTCGGCCGGGCGATGCGGGCGACGGCGGAGAACCTGATGGCCGCGCGGCTGATGGGCATCGCCGTCAACCGCACCATCCTCGCCGCCTTCGCCATCGGCTCGGCGCTCGCCGCCGTCGCCGGCCTGCTGTGGGGCGGCAAGTTCGGCCAGATCGATCCGCTGCTCGGCTTCGCGCCCGGCCTCAAGGCCTTCATCGCCTGCGTCATCGGCGGCGTCGGCTCGATCGGCGGCGCCATGCTCGGCGGCTACATCCTCGGCCTCGCCGAAGTCCTGTTCGTCGGTCTGCTGCCGCAGGAATATGCCGGCTATCGCGACGTGTTCGTGTTCTCGCTCCTCATCCTCATCCTTCTCGTCAAGCCGTCGGGGCTTTTTGTCCGCCATGTCGAAGAGCGCGCCTGAGCCATCCGGGGCGGCGGCCCCGCCCCCCGGCTCCCTCGCGGGCCCGCTGCGCACCCCGCGCGCCCAAGCGCGCGCCGCCCC
>JAEZXF010000301.1 GCA_023419995.1 Pseudomonadota bacterium
CGCCGGATTGTTCCGGCGCGCGCCGCGTTGTTATCCGAGCGTTACTGCACCAGCGGGCAGTTGCCGTCGGCGAGCGGACGGAAAGCCTCCGCCGCCGGGATGGTGGCGAGGGTCTCGTAGTAGTCCCACGCGCCCGACGACTGGTCCGGCGCCTTGACGCGGAACAGGTACATGTCGTGGATCTTGCGGCCGTCGGCGCGGATCTCGCCCTTGCCGAACAGCGGATCCTCGGTCGGCAGTTCCTTCATCTTGGCGATGACCGTGTCGGCCTCGTTGCTCTTGGTCGCCTCGACGGCCTTGAGGTAGTGCAGCACGCCGGCATAGACGCCCGCCTGCACCATGGTCGGCTTGTCGCCGTCCAGCTTCTCGAACCGGGCCGACCACTCGCGGGTCTGGTCGTTCAGGTCCCAGTAGAAGCTCTCGGTCAGCACCAGGCCCTGCGCGGTTTCGAGGCCGAGCGCATGGACGTCGGTGAGGAAGATCAGCAGGCCGGCGAGCGCCTGGCCCGCCTGGGTGATGCCGAACTCGGCCGCCTGCTTGATCGAGTTGATCGTGTCGCCGCCGGCGTTGGCGAGGCCGATCACCTTGGCGCCGGACGACTGGGCCTGGAGCAGGAACGAGGAGAAGTCCGTGCCCGGGAAGGGATGGCGCACCGCGCCGACGACCTTGCCGCCCGACTTCTCGACCACGGCCGAGGTGTCGCGCTCCAGCGCATGGCCGAAGGCGTAGTCGGCGGTCAGGAAGAACCAGGAATCGCCGCCGTTGCGCACCATGGCCGAGCCGGTGCCGTTGGCCAGCGCCCAGGTGTCGTAGGTCCAGTGGACGGTGTGCGGCGAGCAGGCCGGGCCGGTCAGGTCGGAGGCGGCGGCGCCGGAGTTGATGAACACCGCGTTGGCGCCCTTGACGATCTCGTTGACGGCGAGCGCGGCCGAGGAGGTCGGCACGTCGACGATGGCGTTGACGCCGTCCTGGTCGAGCCACTGGCGCGCCACGGTGGAGGCGACGTCGGGCTTGTTCTGGTGGTCGGCCGAGACGATCTCCACCTTGATGCCCTTGGCCTCGGCGCCGAAGTCCTCGACGGCCATGCGCGCCGCGATCACCGAGCCTTCGCCGGCGAGGTCGGCATAGATGCCGGAGCGGTCGTTGAGCACGCCGATCTTGACTGTCACGTCCTGCGCGAGCGCGCTCGTCGCCATCAGCGTGGCTGCAAGGGACGTCAGCAGAAATCCTGTCCTGGTCATGTCTTCTTCTCCTCCGTTGCGACCGGTCGCGCCGGCCTTTCCTTGTTCACACGCCGAGATAGGCGTGCAGCTTGTCAATGTTCCTGTCGAGCTCGGTGTTGGGGATCATGTCGACGACCCTGCCCTGCTCGACGACGAAGTGGCGGTCGGCCACGGTCGAGGCGAAGCGGAAGTTCTGCTCGACCAGCACGATGGTGAAGCCTTCCTGCTTCAGCCGGGCGATGGTGCGGCCGATCTGCTGGATGATCACCGGCGCGAGGCCCTCCGTCGGCTCGTCGAGCAGCAGCATCTTGGCGCCGGTGCGCAGGATGCGCCCGATCGCCAGCATCTGCTGCTCGCCGCCCGACAGCTTGGTCCCCTGGCTGGCAAGCCGCTCCTTGAGGTTGGGGAACAGGTCGAAGATCTGCTCGACGCTCATACCGCCCGGCTTGACCTGCGGCGGCAGCATCAGGTTCTCCTCGACGTTCAGCGACGAGAAGATGCCCCGCTCCTCCGGGCAGAAGGCGATGCCCTCGCGCGCCACGAAGCGCGCCGGCGCATGCATCAGTTCCTTGCCCTGGAATACCACCGAGCCCTTGCGCTTCGGCAGGATGCCCATGATCGACTTCAGCGTCGTCGTCTTGCCGGCGCCGTTGCGCCCGAGAAGCGTCACCACCTCGCCCGGCCTGACGTCGAACGTCACGCCGTGCAGCACGTGGCTCTCGCCGTACCAGGCCTCGAGATCCTTCACCACCAGCAGCGGCGCGGACGCAGCCGCTCCGACGCTGGCTGCCAAAGCCGCCTCACCCATGTCCCGCTCCGATATAGGCCTCGATCACCCGCGGATCCTTCGACACCGTGGCGTAGTCGCCCTCGGCCAGGACCTTGCCGCGCGCCAGCACCGTGATCGTGACCGACAGCGACGCCACAACCGACAGGTTGAGCTCCACCATCAGGATCGTCCCGGTGGCCGAGATGCGCTTGATCAGCGCCGAGATGCGCTCGACGTCCTCGTGGCCCATGCCGGCCATCGGCTCGTCGAGCAGCAGCATCTCCGGGTCGAGCGCCAGCGTCGTCGCGATCTCCAGCGCCCGCTTGCGGCCGTAGGAGAGATCGCCGGCATTCGTGGTCTCGAACTCGCTCAGGCCGACGTCGACGAGCAGCGAGCGCGCCTCGTCGTCGAACGCCGACAGCACCTTCTGCGAGCGCCAGAAGTCGAAGCTGTCGCCGCGCTTGCGCTGCAGCGCGATGCGCACGTTCTCCAGCGCGGTCAGGTGTGGGAACACCGCCGAGATCTGGAACGAGCGCACCAGCCCGAGCCGCGCGATGTCGGCCGGCGACATCGCCGTGATGTCCTCGCCCTTGTAGGTGATCTTGCCCCGGGTGGGGGGAAGGAACTTGGTCAGCAGGTTGAAGC
>JAEZXF010000392.1 GCA_023419995.1 Pseudomonadota bacterium
GGCGAGGCCCGCGGGCGCGGCGGCTGCTGCCGGGCCGGCAAGGCCGAATGCGAGCGCCGCGAACAGGGCTGCGGCGGAAAGTCTGTGTCTCATTGTCGTTCTCCTCGGGTCCGGACAGATCCCAAGCCCAGTATACGATCCGGACCGGATCATCGTTCCATGTGCATGAACCGGCGATGAACGAACCCGGCGCCGGTGTGCTTGCCTTTTTCCGGAGCGTGGGTGAGATGGGGCAATGTCGCTGCGACTCGCCACATTCAATGTCGAGAACCTGATGAACAGGTTCGACTTCACGGGCTACCGCAACGAGCTGTACAAGGACCGCGTGCTGTCGCTGTACCAGATCCGCGACGAGGCCGAGTACCGGCAGCTCGAGGCGGCGCGGGCGGTGGCCCATACGGACGATGCGCGGCAGCTCACGGCGCTGGCCATCGCCGCGACCCGGGCCGACATCATCTGCATGCAGGAAGTGGACAACATCGAGGCGCTGCGCGCCTTCGAGTACGGCTATCTCTACAAGATGGTCGGCAGCGGCTATCGCGGCAAGTACACCACCGGCGGCAACGACGGGCGCGGTATCGACGTGGCGGTGATGATGCGCGAGGAGACGCGCCACGGCCAGCCGATCGAGTTCGTCGAGATGCGCAGCCACGCCCATCTCACCTACGAGGCGCTCGGCCTGCACACGCCCGAGCTGGCGGAACTGGGCGAAAAGCCGCACGAGCGCATCTTCCGCCGAGACTGCCTCGAGATAGACCTGCGTATCGGCGGCAAGCCGATGACGCTCTACAGCGTCCACTTCAAGTCGATGGGCAGCCCGCGCAACGGCCTCGACGGCCGCGTCGCGACCATGCCGATCCGCGAGGCGGAGGCGGCCGCCGTCCGCCACATTATCGAGACGCGCTTCGGCGCCGGGCATGCGGCGAACCGGCGCTGGGCGATCTGCGGCGACATGAACGACTATCGCGAGCGGGTGGTCGTCTCCGGCGACGCGCACGAGGGCTTCGTCTTCGACCCGGTGCGGGAGGAGCGCTCCTGCCTCAACGTGCTGACCGCGGACGGCTTCTGCGAGAACGTGGTCGAGCGGCGGCCCGAGCTCGACCGCTGGACGCTCTACCACACGCGCGGCCCGGCCGAGCGGCACCTGTGCCAGCTCGACTACCTCCTGCTGTCGCAGGGGCTGGCGCGCCGCAACGCGCATGCGATGCCGGAGATCGTGCGCGCCGGCCAGCCGTTCCGCACGCCGTTTCCGCCGGGGCAGGAGGTGACGCGCTTTCCCCGCACCGGCTGGGACCGGCCCAAGGCCTCGGACCATTGCCCGGTGGTGGTGGAGCTGGATATCGTGTGAGAGGGAATAGTGAGTAGTGAGTAGTGAGTAGTGAAGGAACTCCTCTTCTTCCTATTCCCTACTCACTATTCCCTACTCTCTACCGACTTCCTTCACTCATGCCTCAGCGCGTCGATCGGGTCGAGCCGCGCGCCGCGGAGCGCCGGGAAGAAGCCGAAGACCATTCCGATGGCGGCCGAGAAGCCGACGGCGAGGGCGATCACCGGCAGGCTGGGCACGAAGGGGATGGACAGGATCACCGTCGCGATCGCCGCCAGCCCGAGGCCCAGCGCGATGCCGACCAGCCCGCCGAGCAGCGACAGCACCGTGGCCTCGACGAGGAACTGGACGAGGATGTGCTTCTCGTGCGCGCCGATGGCGAGGCGGATGCCGATCTCGCGCGTCCGCTCGGTGACGGAGACCAGCATGATGTTCATGATGCCGATGCCGCCGACGAGCAGGCTGACGCCCGCGACCGCGCCGAGCATGCCGGTCATCACCGTGGTGGTCGAGGCCATGGCGTCGGCGACCTGCGTCATGTCGCGGATGTCGAAATTGTTCTCCTGCTCGGGCGCGATGCGCCGCGTCTGGCGCAGGATGGCCTCGACGTCGTTCATCACCTCGGTGGTGGAGACGCCGTCCTGGGCGGCGACGTAGATCATGTCGATGTCGCGGTCGCCGGCGATGCGGCGCTGGAAGGTCGTCAGCGGCATGATGACGATGTTGTCCTGGTCCTGGCCGAAGCCGGACGTGCCCTTGGATTCGAGCACGCCGATGATGCGGCAGCTCATGCGGCCGACGCGGATCGCCACGTCCTCGGGATCGCCGGAGCCGAAGAGCTGGGTGCGCACCGTCTGGCCGATCAGGCAGACATTGGCGCCGCCGCGCACCTCCGAATCCGTGAACTCGCGGCCGAGCGCCACCTGCCAGTCGCGGGCGATGAAGTACTCGACGTCGGCGCCGGTGACCTGCACCGACAGGTTGTCGGAGCCGTAGACTACGCGCGCCGTGCTTTGGGCGGCGGCCGACACGGCCTTGACGTCCTCCAGCCCCTCGGCGAGGCCCTCGAAATCCTTGTGCTCCAGCCGTCGGGGGGTGAAGGTCGGTCCGCCGCCGCGCATCGGCCGCATCGCCTGCACGACGAGCAGGTTGCTGCCCAGCTTGGCGATGTCCTCGCGCACCTTCTCGGTGGTGCCGGAGCCGATGGTGATCATGGCGATGACGGCGGCGACGCCGATGACGATGCCGAGCAGGGTGAGGAAGGAGCGCAGCGCGTTGCGGCGCACCGAGCGCAGGGCGAGCCTGACTGTTTCCCAAAGCATCAGGCCGCCTCCAGGTTCAGCGTGTCCGAGGCGATCCGGCCGTCGAGGAAGCCGATGGTGCGCCCGGCATACGCGGCGATGTCGGCCTCGTGCGTGACCATGGCGATGCTCAGCCCCTGCTCCTCGTTGAGGCGGGTCAGCAGGTCCATGATCTCGTGGCTGCGGGCGGTGTCGAGGTTGCCGGTCGGCTCGTCCGCCACCAGCAGCGTCGGCCGGGTGACGATGGCGCGGGCGATGGCGAGGCGCTGCTGCTGGCCGCCGGAAAGCTCGGCCGGGGTGTGGCCCTCGCGCCCCTCGAGGCCGACCTGCGCCAGCGCGTCCATGGCGAGCGAACGGCGGTCCCGGGCCGCGACGCCGCGATAGACGAGCGGCAGCTCGACGTTCTCCACAGCGGTCGTGCGCGGCAGGAGGTTGTAGCCCTGGAAGACGAAGCCGATGTAGCGGTTGCGCAGCATGGCGCGGCGCGAGCGGTCGAGGCGGCCGGCATCGACGCCGAAGAAGCGGTAGGTGCCGCGCGTCGGCGTGTCGAGGCAGCCGATGATGTTCATCGCCGTCGACTTGCCGGAGCCGGACGGGCCCATGATGGCGACGAACTCGCCGCGCTCGATGGTCAGGTCGACGCCGGCAAGCGCGTTCACCTCGGCCTCGCCGCTGCCGTAGGTCTTCCAGACCTTGTCGAAGGCGATCATCGGGGCTTCGGCCATGGTCCTAGCGCCCGTTCCCGCCGGCCTGCTGCGCCTGCCGGATGCCGAGGATCACGTTCTCGCCGGCCTCGAGGCCCGAGACGATCTCGACCGAGTTTCCGTCGGTCGCGCCGGTGACGACGCGCACCGCCTCGGGCTGGCCGTCGCGCAGCACGTAGAGCGGGCGGCCCTCGCCGCGCGTCGCCGTGGCCGGCCGGCGGCCGCCGGCCATCGGCGGGCGCGGCATGAACAGCGATTGCAGCGACCAGCCGGTTCCCGTGGTCGCGGCGGGCGGGCTGTAGCGGAAGGCGGCGGCCGGGACCAGCAGCACGCCGTCGGCCTCGCGGGTGACGATGTCGACGGTGGCGGTCATGCCGGGCCGCAGCAAGAGCTCCTGGTTGTCGACGTTGAGGCGCGCCTCGTAGGTGACGACCCCTTCGGTGGTGACGGAGGCGTAGGAGATGTCGCGGATCGTCGCGTCGAACTGCCGGTCGGCGAAGGCGTCGACGGTGAAGCGCGCCTTCTGGCCGGCGGCGACCGTGCCGATGTCGGCCTCGTCGACGGCGGCCTTCAGCTCCATCGTCTCGAGGTTCTCGGCGATGACGAAGAGAGTGGGGGCCTGCATCGAGGAAGCGACGGTCTGGCCCGGATTGACCGAACGGCTCAGCACGATGCCGTCGATGGGCGCGTGGATGGTGCTCTTGGCGAGGTCGGCCTGCTGCAGCGCCAGCTCAGCGCGCGCGACCGCGACGTTCGCGGCGGCGATGGCGACCGCGCTCCTCGCTCGGTCGGCGGCGGCCGTCGCTGTCTCCAGCGCCTGCTCGGTCGCCTGGCCGCGGCCGGACAGCATGCGCGTGCGCGCCAGCGTCTGCTCGGTTTCCTTGAGCGTGACCTCGGCATCGGCGACGCGCGCCTCGGCGGCAGTCACGTTGGCCTCGGCCCGCTCGATCTGCGCGAGGACGCGGGTGGTGTCGAGCTGGGCGAGCACGTCGCCCTTCGCCACGCGCTGGTTCTCGTCGACCGAGACGGAGCGGACGACGCCGGACAGCTCGCTCGACACCTCGACCTGGGTCAGCGGCTGGAGCGTGCCGGTGGCCGAGACCTCGACTGTGAGGGCGCCGGGCTTGACCTCGGCGGTGCGGTAGGAGGTCTGCGCGGGCGCGGCCGCGTTCCATTGCCAGGCCGCGGCGCCGGCCCCGAGGACGACGGCGAGCGCGACCAGCCACGGCCAGCGCCGGCGCCTGGCGCGGCCCCCGCTGTCGAGCGACAGCGCCTTCTCGATCGGTTCCGGGTCGGCAGGCTTGGCCTTGGCCGGGCGCTCGACGATCTGGTCCATGCTGGTTCGATCTTTGCTTCAAAAGGTCCCTTGATCGTCAGATCGTGGAAAGAGGCAAGGATTTCAAATTAAAGTTTGGCCATGTTCCGCAAGCCGGCTCGCTTCCGCATGCTTCCCGCCCGCGCCGCGGGCGCTTCGCCGGCTGAGGAAAAGGGCAGGATTCTCAGGATGGCGAAAGCGCCCGCCGGGGGCTTGAACAAATGCTCCCGAGATCGCATTTGCGACTGGACAGGGAGGGAGGGAGCCGCTATACGGCCACCACTTGCGGCGGCCGAGAGGTTCGCCCCCGGCGGGTGATTAGCTCAGTTGGTAGAGCAGCTGACTCTTAATCAGCGGGTCGTAGGTTCGATCCCTACATCACCCACCATTTCCAAGCTCCATGAATCGTTGCGTTTTATACTCCGGCGTCCTCCGGATTGCAGC
>JAEZXF010000396.1 GCA_023419995.1 Pseudomonadota bacterium
CACGTTGAGCAGCAGCACGCGGGAGGTCTGCAGGGGCACCACCGAGCCCTGGTTGTAGACCACGTAGGGCAGGCCGCGGGGCTCGATGATGGCCGCCAGGCCGGCGGTCAGGCGGTCGCCGGCGCGCCCGGCCACGGCGGCGGCGTTACGCTTCTCCATCTCGATCAGGCTGTAGTAGCCGGCCACGCAGGACAGCGGGTTGGCGGTCAGGGTTCCGCCGACGAAAGCGCGCTTGGTCTGCTTGCCGCCGATGCCGCCGGCCAGCAGCATCATCACCTCGCGGCGGCCGCCGATGCCGCCGGCCATCGGGTAGCCGCCGGTCAGGCACTTGCCGAAGACGGTGATGTCGGGCCGCACGCCGAAATAGCCCTGCGCGCCGCCCATGCCGACGCGGAAGCCGGTCACGACCTCGTCGAAGATCAGCAGCGCGCCGAACTCGTCGCACAGCCTGCGCACCTGCTCGTTGTAGTCGCGCGTCGCCGGGCGCGTGCCGCTCTCTGGCCCCAGCGGCTCGACGATGACGGCGGCGGTGCCGCCCCGGAAGCGGTTGAGGACCAGCTTGCGGCGCAGCGCGCCGAGGTCGTTGGGGAACACCTCCTGCGTGCGGGAGGTCGAACCCCTCGGGATGCCGGTGGCCTCGCGCCTGCCGGTGCCCGGCACGCGCATGCCGTAGACCATCTGGTCGCTCCAGCCGTGATAGCCGCCGCCGACCTTGATGACCCGCTTGCGGCCGGTATAGGTGCGCGCCAGCCGGATCGCGCCCATCACCGCCTCGGTGCCGGAGCCCAGCATGCGGAACATCTCGATGTTGGGCATGTGCCGGCGGATGATCTCGGCGAGCTTCGTCTCGTATTCGTGGAACAGGCCCGTCACCGGGCCGCATTCGTCGATGATCTCGTGCGCCTTGCGCCGCACCGGCAGGTAGTTCGAGCCGAGCAGCGTCGGCCCGCCGGCCTGAAGGAAATCGATGTAGCGGTTGCCGTCGACGTCCCACATGTGGGCGCCCTCGCAGCGCGCGGCGGCGAGCGGGAACGGGTGGTTGAAGGCGAGGTTGTGCTGGACGCCGCCGGGGATGACCTCGGCCGCGCGGGCGGCCAGCGCCTTCGACGTCGTGCATTTCCGTTCGAAATAGTCGAGCACGCCCGGCATGGCATCCTTGCGGATGCCGCGCGGCGGCTGCTTGAGCAGCGCGTCAAGGCGGCTCATCACGTCGGGAACGTCGGGCCAGCGGCTGATGCCGCGGGAGGCGCCGGGCTGGCTCGGGCTGGCGTTCATGGTCATCTCTCCTCCGTGGCGATTCCATCCAGATAGCCGAGCACGTCGCCGCGCAGCGCGCCCGCCGCGCCGGGATTGCCGGCGATGAGTTCGCGCAGATGGCGGGCGGCGGCGGCCTCGACCCGGCCCGCCATCGCGATCCCGTCGTCGAGCGTCGGCCCGGCGAGGATCAGGCCGTGGCTCGCGAGCAGGTAGACGAAGACGCCCGGCGACAGCACCCCGGACAGCGCCTTCACCAGCATGCCGGTGCCCGACGGCCTGTACGGCACCAGCCCGGCGCGCAGGCCGAGAAGGTCGCGGTCGAAACCCGGCGGCCACGGCAGCTCGCGATGCAGGAGCGCGAGCGCGCTCGCGACGGGCTGGTGCGTGTGGATGCTGGCGGGGCGGGCGGGATAGGCCCGCAGCATGGCGGCATGCAGCCCGCGCTCGACCGAGGCGGGCCTGTCGCCCTCGACCTGCTCCAGCGTGTCGAGGCGCAGCACCGCGACGTCGTGCGCCTGCATGGCCGAGTACTCTGTGGCGGAGGGCGTGACGGCGAAGAAGCCGTCCGCGACCCGCAGGCCGATATTGCCGCCGGTGCCGGCGAAGAAGCCCCGGTCGACCAGAAGCCGGCAGGCGTCGGCGATCTTCCGCCTCTCCCCGATGAAGTCAGCCATGGTGCGTGCGCTCCCCACCGTTGAGCCGCCGGTAGACCGGGGCCAGCTTGCGATGCAGTTCGAGGAACAGGCCGAAGCGCTCGTCGTAGAGCGGCTTCAGCCGCGGATCCGGTTCGTGGACGCGCTCGGTCTCGACCCAGCGGGCGCTGTCCTCGAAGCCGACCAGGCCGAGGCCGGCGGCCGCGATCATCGCCGCGCCCAGCGCGTTGGCGCGCAGCGGATCGCGCGGACGGCGGACCGGCACGTCGAGCACGTCGGCGAACACCTGGCACCATGTCGGCGACAGCGCGCCGCCGCCGATGATGGCGAGGTCGGCCGGACGGCGGCGCAGGAAGCGCGTCACCGGCTTCATCATCCAGCGGGTGTTGAGCGCCGTGCCCTCGAACACGGCGCGCACCAGCGTCTCGCGATTGTGCTCCATGCTCAGGTTGAACAGGCCCGCCCGCAGCGACTTGTCGTCGACCGGGCAGCGCTCGCCGAACAGCCACGGCAGGTAGAGCAGCCCGTCGGCGCCGGGCCTCATGCGGGCGGCGATGGCGTCGAGCGCCTCGTAGACGTCCGGCGTCGGCTCCGTGTCGAGCAGGCCGTCGTCGTGGAAGATGATGCGGTCCTTGAGGAAGGCGATGTTGTTCGCCCCGCTCGACTGCATGGCGATCATCAGGTAGCGCGACGGCAGCGCCGACGGCACCGAGGCGATCTGGTCGAGCACGCTCACCTTCTTGAACGGCACGTGCGCGGCGATCCACGACGAGGAGCCGACATAGAGGTGGCCGCGGTAGTCGGCGTGGGTGCCGGCGCCGAGCGCCGCCGCCGAGGTGTCGATGGCGCCGGCCACCACCCGTGTCTGCGGCGACAGGCCTAGCTCGGACGCGACCGCAGGCAGGAGCGCGCCGAGGTCGTCGGTGCAGCGCACGAGGTCGGGCAGCTTGTCGCGCTCGACGCCGGCGAGCCGGATCAGCCCGGCATCGTAGCGGATGTCGTCGACCTTGCGGTTGTCCGTCACCCAGGAGGTGAGGATCGAATCCTGCGTCGCGACGAAGCGGCCGGTCAGCCGCAGCAGGAGGTAGTCGAGGACGTTGAGGAACTTGTGCGTCCGGGCGTAGACCTCCGGACGCTCCTCGCGCAGGAAGAGCACGTGGCCGAAGGGGTCCTTGCCGGACAGGGCCGGCGCGCCGCCGCACAGGCGCAGCCAGCGCTGCAGCTTCAGGGCGTCGTAGCCCGCGACCCCGAGCGCGCCGCGCACGCGCCGCCTCACATGCGGCGCGCCGCGCATGTCGAGCCACAGGATCGCGTTCGTCAGCGGCCTGCCGTCGCGGTCGACGGGGATGGTGCCCTCGCCCTGCGTCGAGGCGCAGACGGCGAGCACCCGCGAAGCGGCGACGCCGCTTTCGGCCAGCGCCTCGCGCGCCGCCATGACGAAGGCCTGCCACCAGTCGTCGGGCCGCTGCTCGGCCCCGACCCTGCCGACCACGATCGTCGGGACGGGACGGAACGCCCAGCCCGCGACCCTGCCCGCCAGCGACACCAGCGCCACCTTGCAGCCGCTGGTGCCGAGGTCGATCGACAGGATGTAGTGGCCGGAATCGGCGCCGGACGGGCCTGCCATCTTCGTCGCGATGCTCCCCCACGATGAACAGGCAGCCACGATAGCCGCCCCCGGCGCGGGAGCTAAGTGCCGCCCGCCCCGGAAAAGGGGTCCGTTGCGGCCATTTCGCCCTGCATGTCGCGGCGCATCCGGCCGGGCGTCGTGCCCGTCCAGCGGCGGAACGCGCGGCGGAAATTGTGGGGGTCCGTGAACCCGACGGCAAAGGCGATCTGCTCGACCGAGAAGCGCGGATTGGGCAGCAGCTCGAGCGCCCGGTTCTTGCGCAGCCGGTCGAGCAGCGACTGGAACGACACGCCGGTCTCGGCCAGGCGGCGGCGCAGCGTCCGCTCGCTCATGCACAGCTCGCGGGCGACGGCGACGATGGGCGGGTTCTCGCGCAGGTTGAGGCGCAGCACGCGCTCGACCGATTCGATGACCTCGATCGCCTGCCGGCTGCGGGCGTGGCTCAGCTCGAGGAACTCGACGATCTGCTTGTGGCTGAGCGGGTCGGCGGTCAGCAGCGGTCGGTTGTACCAGACGGGATCGTAGTAGAAGGCGCTCGCCGGCTGGTCGAAGCGCACCGGGCAGTCGAACACGCGCCGGTACGTGGCGGCGTAGGACGGGGCGGGATAGGAGAGGTCGACGCGGCGCGGCCGGAAATCGGCGCCGACCAGGTCGCGGCCGATCTGCATGAAGTTGCCGAACGCCTCCTCGACGAGGAAGGCGTGGATGTCGGGATCGGGAAAGCGGCTCGAGGCGAAGACCGCCATGCCGTCGCTGTCCTCATGGAAGTCGAACTCGAGCATGCTGCCCGTGTCCTTCTGCAGCCTGAGGCCGAAGGCTACCGCCTCGCCGACCGTGCGGCTGGTGACCATGGCGAAGCCGACCAGGCCGATCGAGGTGATGCGCTGACGCAGGCCGGTCTCGAGGCCGAGCGCCCGGCCTCTCGTCATGGCCAGCGCGCGGACGATGAACTCGCGCCCCTGGCGAAAGGAGATGCGGCAGGAGGGATCGGTCAGGTCTTCCGGGGTGAGGCCCAGCC
>JAEZXF010000449.1 GCA_023419995.1 Pseudomonadota bacterium
GCCACGGAGGAATCGCATCATTGTGATTCTCGATCTTTTCCGTTATGGGACCGCTCAACCACCTTTCACTGCGCCACGAGGCGCCAACAATGAGACAATAAGAAATGAACCGTCGCCGCCGTATATACGAAGGCAAGGCCAAGATTCTGTACGAGGGTCCCGAGCCCGGCACCCTGATCCAGTTCTTCAAGGACGACGCCACTGCCTTCAACAAGAAGAAGCACGACGTCATCGACGGCAAGGGCGTGCTCAACAACCGTATCTCCGAGCACATCTTCACCCACCTGAACCGCATCGGCGTGCCGACGCACTTCATTCGCCGGCTGAACATGCGCGAGCAGCTGATCAAGGAAGTCGAGATCATCCCGCTCGAGGTCGTGGTGCGCAACGTCGCCGCCGGCTCGCTGGCCAAGCGGCTGGGCATCGAGGAAGGCACCGTCCTGCCGCGCTCGATCATCGAGTTCTACTACAAGGCCGACGCGCTCGACGACCCGATGGTCTCGGAAGAGCACATCACCGCCTTCGGCTGGGCGAGCCCGCAGGAAATCGACGACATCATGGCGCTCGCCATTCGCGTCAACGACTTCCTCACCGGCATGTTCCTCGGCGTCGGCATCCAGCTCGTCGACTTCAAGGTCGAGTTCGGCCGCCTCTACGAGGGCGACATGATGCGCATCGTGCTTGCCGACGAGATCTCGCCGGATTCGTGCCGGCTGTGGGACAACGCCACCAACGACAAGCTCGACAAGGACCGCTTCCGCCGCGACATGGGCGGGCTGGTCGAGGCCTATCAGGAAGTGGCGCGCCGCCTCGGCATCATGAACGAGAACGAGCCGCCCCGCCCCTCCGGCCCGGTGCTCGTCTCCTCGAAGCCCGACAAGGGCAGCGTCCACTAACCATTGCCTGCGGAGAGACTGAAGTGGTGAAAGCCCGTGTCACGGTGACCCTGAAGAACGGCGTCCTCGACCCGCAGGGCAAGGCGATCGAGGGCGCGCTCGGCGCGCTCGGCTTCTCCGGCGTCGGCGCGGTGCGCCAGGGCAAGGTCTTCGACCTCGAACTCGCCACCGCCGACAAGGCGAAAGCCGAGGAAGACCTGAAGGCAATGTGCGAGAAGCTGCTCGCGAACACGGTGATCGAGAACTATACTATCAGTGTAGGCTAAAGCCGGAGGCGGCGATGACGGAAGTCACCAACGAGCTGATGTACGAGGTTCTCAAGAGCCTGCCTGCCGATGTCAGGCTGCTCAAGGACGGACAGCGCGAGATAAAGCAGGAGCTGACCTCCATTCGTGGACAGCTCATTGCCGTGAATCAGGACATTCACAACATCTACGGCATCCTCGGTCGCCACGACGAACGCCTCGGCCGCATCGAGCAGCGGCTCGATCTGCGCGAGCTTGCCGAAGCCCAGAACCCCTACAGGCCAGAATGAAATCCGCCGTCGTCCTTCTCCCCGGCCTCAACCGCGACCGCGACATGATCGCGGCCCTGACCAAGATCGGCGGCAAGGCCCCGCTGACCGTCTGGCAGACCGACACCGACATTCCCGATGTCGACCTGATCGTCATCCCCGGCGGCTTCAGCTTCGGCGACTACCTGCGCTGCGGCGCGATCGCGGCGCGGATGCCGGTGATGCGCGCGGTGGCCGAGAAGGCCGCCAGGGGCGTGCAGGTGATCGGCGTGTGCAACGGCTTCCAGATCCTGCTGGAAGCGGGCATGCTGCCGGGCGCGCTGATGCGCAACGCCTCGCTGCGCTTCGTCTGCCGCGAGGTGAAGCTCGAGGTCGCCAACGCCGACACCGCCTTCACGCGCAGCTATGCGAAGGGTCAGATCATCCGCTGCCCGGTCGCCCACCATGACGGCAACTATTTCGCCGATGCCGAGACGCTTCGGCGCATCGAAGGCGAAGGCCAGGTCGTGTTCCGCTACGCCGAGGGCACCAATCCCAACGGCTCGATCAACGACATCGCCGGCATCGTCAATGCCGAAGGAAACGTGCTCGGCCTGATGCCGCACCCCGAGAACCTGATCGAGGCCGCCCATGGCGGCACCGACGGGCGACCGCTGTTCGAAAGCGTGCTTGGAGCCTGCGCGTGAGGGCGGCGGCCGGCGCGGGCCTGCTTTTCGCGCTCGCATCGCTCGCAGCGTGCCAGTCCTCCCCTTCCGGCCCCGCGCCGTCCGGCGGCGGCAAGAGCGCGGCGCTGCGCAACATGGAGCAGGTGGCGATCGCCGCGCACCGCTGCTGGTTCGCCAGCAACGACGCGGCGTTTCGCGCCTACAGCTTCGCCAACGAGCTGAACTCCTTCTCCGGCAGGCCGCGCTTCCTGCTGGTGCCGAAGGGCAATTTCGGCGGCCGCCCGCTCCTCGGGGTGCTGGCGGAGGGCGCGAGCGGCCGCGTCACGGCCTTCGGGCCGCTGATGGACGGGGCCGAGGGCGGACGGATTTCCGCCGACATCAACCGCTGGGCGGCGGGCAATGCGAGCTGCGGCAGCGCGGCGTGAGCATGCGGACGACGAGATGACCATACGCAACGACATCCCCATCACCGACGAGCTGATCGCCTCGCACGGCCTCAAGCCCGACGAGTACCAGCGCATTCTCGACCTGATCGGCCGCGAGCCCAGCTTCACCGAGCTCGGCATCTTCTCGGCGATGTGGAACGAGCACTGCTCGTACAAGTCCTCGAAGAAGTGGCTCCGCACGCTGCCCACCAAGGGGCCGCGGGTCATCCAGGGGCCCGGCGAGAACGCCGGCGTCGTCGACATCGGCGACGGGCAGACCGTCATCTTCAAGATGGAGAGCCACAACCACCCGTCCTTCATCGAGCCCTACCAGGGCGCGGCCACCGGCGTCGGCGGCATCCTGCGCGACGTCTTCACCATGGGCGCGCGCCCGGTCGCGGCGATGAACGCGCTGCGCTTCGGCGAGCCGGGCAATTCCAGGACGAAGCACCTCGTCTCCGGCGTCGTCTCCGGCGTCGGCGGTTACGGCAATTCGTTCGGGGTGCCCACCGTCGGCGGTGAGGTGCAATTCGACGCACGCTACAACGGCAACTGCCTGGTCAACGCCTTCGCGGCCGGCCTCGCCGATGCAGACGCGATCTTCTATTCCAAGGCCGAAGGCGTCGGTCTTCCCGTGGTCTATCTCGGCGCCAAGACCGGCCGCGACGGCGTCGGCGGCGCGACGATGGCCTCGGCCGAGTTCGACGATTCGATCGAGGAGAAGCGCCCGACCGTGCAGGTCGGCGATCCCTTCACCGAGAAGTGCCTGCTCGAGGCCTGCCTCGAGCTGATGGCCTCGGGCGCCGTCATCGCCATCCAGGACATGGGCGCGGCCGGCCTCACCTGCTCGGCCGTCGAGATGGGCGCCAAGGGTGACCTCGGCATCCGGCTCGACCTCGACAAGGTGCCGGTGCGCGAGGAGCGCATGAGCGCCTACGAGATGATGCTGTCGGAAAGCCAGGAGCGCATGCTCATGGTGCTGCGGCCGGAGAAGGAGGCGGAAGCGGAAGGCATCTTCCGCAAGTGGGGGCTGGACTTCGCCGTCGTCGGCGAGACGACCGACGACCTGCGCTTCCGCGTCTTCCACCAGGGCGACGAGGTCGCCAACCTGCCGATCAAGGAGCTGGGCGACGAGGCGCCGGAATACGACCGGCCGTGGATCGAGCCGAAGGTCCCTGCCCCGCTTGCCGGCGTCCCGGCGATGGACGTCGCCGATGCGCTGCTGCGGCTGGTCGGCTCGCCGAACCTGTCTTCGCGCCGCTGGGTGTGGGAGCAGTACGACACGCTGATCCAGGGCAACTCGCTGCAGATCCCGGGCGGCGACGCCGGCGTGGTGCGCGTCGAGGGCCATGCGACCAAAGCGCTCGCCTTCTCCTCCGACGTCAACCCGCGCTATTGCGAGGCGGATCCGTTCGAGGGCGGCAAGCAGGCCGTGGCCGAGTGCTGGCGCAACCTGACCGCCACCGGCGCGCTGCCGCTGGCGGCGACCGACAACCTGAATTTCGGCAATCCCGAGCGGCCCGAGATCATGGGCCAGTTCGTGCGTGCCATCCAGGGCATCGGCGAGGCCTGCCGTGCGCTCGACTTCCCGATCGTCTCGGGCAACGTGTCGCTCTACAACGAGACCAACGGCCAGGGCATCCTGCCGACGCCGACCATTGCCGGCGTCGGGTTGCTCGACGACTGGGCGAGGATGGCGCGCATCGGCTTCGCCGCGGAAGGCCAGGTCATCGTCCTGATCGGCGCACCCGCCGGCTGGGGCACCCATCTCGGCCAGTCCGCCTATCTGCGCGAGCTTTTCGGCCGCAACGACGGCCCGCCGCCGCCGATCGACCTCGCGCACGAGAAGCGCGTAGGCGACTTCGTCCGCACGCTCATCCGCGAGGGCATCGTCTCGACCGCGCACGACCTGTCCGACGGCGGCCTCGGCGTCGCGCTCGCCGAGATGGCGATGGCCTCCGGCATCGGCGCCACCGTGACGCCGCTCGAGGACGCCGATCCGCTCGCCTCGTTCTTCGGCGAGGACCAGGCGCGCTACGTCGTCGCAGTGTCGCCCGAGAAGCTGCCCGAACTGCTGAAGCTGCGGCTGGCGGAGCCGTCGGGCGTGCAGATCTACCAGATCGGCACCACCGGCGGGGCATCCTTGAAGCTCGGCAATGCCCGTGCCATACCTGTGGCAGAACTCAAGGCAGCGCATGAAGGATGGTTCGCCTCCTTCATGGGCAACTGAAAGGGAAATCCGCCATGGCCATGGACGCGCACGAGATCGAACGTCTTATCCGGCAAGGCATTCCCGATGCCGTGGTGACGATTCGCGATCTCGCCGGCGATGGCGACCACTACGCGGCCGAGGTGGTGGCCGAGAGCTTCCGCGGCAAGACGCGCGTGCAGCAGCACCAGATGGTCTACGACGCGCTCAAGGGCAACATGGGCGGCGTGCTGCACGCGCTGGCGCTGCAGACCAGCGCGCCCGACTGACCGGCGCGCCGCGGCCCGCCCACGTCCTGCCGCGCTCCGGCCGCCCGTTTCCGCACGCCTTCGCGTGGAGTCGTCACCCATGAGCCGGCAACCGAACGACGCGCCGCAGCCGCAGCCCGGTGAACCCGAGGCCATCGGCCGCCGGGTCACGGTCCTGTTTCCCGGCTTCGAGCCGCTCGACGCGGCCGCCCACCGCGCCCGCTTCGTGCGGACGGTAGACCAGGCGGCGAAGCTGTGGGGCTTCGAAGCCCGCTCCGGCGCTCTCGCGGACGCCGGCGGCCACCCGCATTTCGACGTCGCGGCCTCGGGGCCGGACTGGCGCACCGACAGCCGGATCTTCGTCCTCGACCACTCCGACCTGATCGCGCGGATGCGCGCGGAGCCCGTCCTTCGGCAGATCCTGCACGGCTACCGGGCCTTCCTCGGGGTCGCCGCCGCGGGCGGGCTCGGCGGCTATTTCCGCTGGGCGTGGCGCTTCGGCCTCTTCTTCCTGTTCCCGTTCGTCCTGATGGCGCTCGCGCTGCTTCTTGCGGCGATCGTCGCCCTCGTCCCGTGGCTCGCCGGCATCTCCCCGCTGCATTTCCTGTGGTCGGTCCCCGCCGGCGCGCTGTTCTTCCTGAAGGGGTTCCTGCCCTGGTCGGACCGGCTCCACACGCTGCACCTCTTCGCCGACTGGCGGCTCGCGCTGGCGCTGGCGCGGCTCGACGACGAGGCGGCGACCGCGCGCCTCGCGGAATGCGAGGAAAACCTGCGCGCCGCGCTCGGCGAGCCCGCCGACGAATACCTGATCGCCTCGCACAGCATGGGCACCAACCTCGCCGTCCATGCGCTCGGCGCGCTGCTCGCCCGCGAGCCGGAGCTGCTCGCCGGCAAGCGCGTGGTCTTCGCCACCTTCGGCGGGGCGGTGCTGCAATGCGCGCTGCTGCGGCCGGCGGCAGCGCTGCGCGAGCGGGCCGGCAGGATCCTGCGCGCGCCGCAGGTCGTGTGGTACGAGGTGCAGTCGCTGACCGACCCTGTCCATTTCTACAAGGCGCCCGTCGCCACCGCGCTCGGGTTCCCGGACGCGCCCGCCCCGGCGATGCTGTTCTTCCGCGTCAAGCGGGTGCTGACCGGCGAGCACTACAGGCGGATCAGGCGCGACTTCCTGCGCGTCCACCGGCAGTACGTGCTGGGCACGGACATGCGCGGGCCCTACGATTTCGGCCTGCTGGTCGCCGGCCCCCTGCCCGCGGCGTCCTTCGCCGGCTACGGCCACCACCGGCTGCCGCCGATCGGGCCGGACGGCGCGATCGGTTCCGCCGGCAGCACGCCAACTTGAACGCCGGGACGATTGCGCGCCGCAACATTCTACCATAGATAGAGCCGAGCCAAACATTTCGTCGGGCCTTGCACCCGGCGCGAAAGGACAAGCCAGATGAGCGATATCGCCGGTTTCATCGACAACGAGGTCAAGGGCAACGACGTGGTGCTGTTCATGAAGGGCACCCCGGGC
>JAEZXF010000008.1 GCA_023419995.1 Pseudomonadota bacterium
AAATTCCGGCCTGCCATTCCCCGATTGTTCCGTCCCGACGACCATGTCGCATATCGCAGCCACATGGAGCCTTCGGTCGAACGACGAGGTCGACACAGGCCCCGCCGGGGTCATTCGAGGGCGAACACGCTGGCGCGACGCAGCCTCACACGACCCTGGCTGCCGACGCTGACCACGGTTTCGGGCACGACGTCAAGCTCCACGGTCTCGCCATCGGCGAGCCGGGCGACGAGGCGGCGGCTGTCGGGCCGGTCCATGATGCGCACGATCCGCGCCTCGATGCCGCCGCCGTCGGCCGCCCATTCGAGGTCGGCGGGCCGGGCGTAGATCTCGGCGCGGCCTTCCGGCACGCCCGTGGCGTCGACGCTGCCGCCGGCCAGCAGCGCGCGGCCGCCGCGCACCTCGGCGACGAGACGGTTGGCGTCGCCTAGGAAGCGGGTGACGAAGCCCGAGGCCGGCGCGCGGCAGACCTCGCGCGGCGTGCCCTCCTGCACGATGCGGCCGTGGTCGAGGATCACCACGCGGTCGGCGAGGTCCAGCGCCTCCTCCTGGTCGTGGGTGACGAACAGCGTGGTGATGCCGAGCTCGTCGTGGATCTCGCGCAGCCAGCGGCGCAGCTCGCGGCGCACGTTGGCGTCGAGCGCGCCGAAGGGCTCGTCGAGCAGCAGCACCTTCGGATCGACGGCGAGCGCCCGCGCCAGGGCGACGCGCTGGCGCTGGCCGCCGGAGATCTGCCCCGGATAGCGGCCGCCGAGGCCGTCGAGCTTCATCAGCGACAGAAGGTCGGCCACGCGCGCCTCGATCTCGGCGCGGCCGCGCTTCCTCTTCGACACCTTCATGCCGAAGGCGACGTTCTCCGCCACGGTCATGTGCGGGAACAGCGCGTAGTGCTGGAAGACGAAGCCGACGCCGCGATCGCGCACGGGAATGTTGGTCGCGTCCTGGTCGCCGAAGCGGATCGCGCCGCCGTCGGCATATTCGAGCCCGGCGACCATGCGCAGGATCGTCGTCTTGCCCGAGCCGGACGGCCCGAGCAGCGCGACCAGCTCGCCGCTGCCGATCTTGAGCGACACGCCGTGGACGGCGCGGAAGGTGTCGAAGGTCTTCACCACGTTGTCGAGCGTGATCTTCATGGCTTCGCTCCTTCGGCGGGCGCGGCGGCGGCAAGGGAGGGACGGCGCACCCGGCCGGCGCCGCGGCGCTCGAGCAGCACCTTGACGACGATGGTGACGAGCGCGAGCAGGGTGAGGATCGACGCCGCGGCGAAGGCGCCGGCGGTGTTGTAGTCGTGGTAGAGCAGCTCGACATGCAGCGGCAGCGTGTTGGTCTGGCCGCGTATGTTGCCCGAGACCACCGAGACCGCGCCGAACTCGCCCATGACGCGGGCGTTGCACAGCACCACGCCGTAGAGCAGCGCCCAGCGGATGTTGGGCAGGGTGACGGAGAAGAAGGTGCGCCATCCGCTCGCGCCCAGCGAGGTTGCGGCCTCCTCCAGATCGCGCCCCTGCGCCTGCATCAGCGGGATCAGCTCGCGCGCGACGAAGGGCGCGGTGACGAACATCGAGGCGAGCACGATGCCGGGCAGCGCGAACAGGATCTTGACGCCGGCCGAGTCCAGCGCCGGCCCGAACAGGCCCTGCAGGCCGTAGACGAACAGGTAGGCGACGCCGGCGACGATGGGCGAGATCGAGAACGGGATCTCGATCACCACGGTCAGCGCCCGCTTGCCGGGAAAGTCGAACTTGGTGATCGCCCAGGCGGCGGCGACGCCGAAGACCGTGTTGACCGGCACCGCGACCAGCGCGGTCAGCACGGTCAGCAGGATGGCGTGGCGCGTGTCGGGATGGACGATGTTGGCGGCGAAGGCCGACAGGCCGTTGCCGAACGCCTGGGCGAAGATCACCACCAGCGGCGCCAGCACCAGCAGCGCGCCGACGACGAGCACGAAGGCGATCAGGGTGCGGCGCACCCGCGGGGTGTCGCCGACGCGCGGCGGCCTTGCATGGGTTGCGGCGGTGGCCATCGTCACCGCCTCGCCGTGTAGCGCAGGGCGCGCGCCTGGAGGATGTTGGTGACGGCGAGCATGACGAAGGCGGTGAACAGCAGCACCGAGGCGATCGCCGCCGCCGCCTGGTAGTCGTATTCCTCGAGCCGGATGAAGGCGAGGAGCGCGGTGATCTCGGTCTGGAACGGCCGGTTGCCGGCGATGAAGATGATGGCCCCGAACTCGCCGAGGCTGCGCGCTAAGGAGAGCGACACGCCGGCGAGCAGCGCCGGCGCCAGGAGGGGCAGGATGACACGCAGGAAGATCAAGGCGTCGGTGCCGCCGAGCGACTGCGCGGCTTCCTCCAGCGCGGGATCGAGGTCCTCCAGCACCGGCTGCACCGTGCGCACGACGAAGGGCAGGCTGGTGAAGAACATGGCGATCATGATGCCGAGCGGCGTATAGGCGACACGGATACCCGCCTCGGCCAGAACCGAGCCGAACCAGCCGTTGGCGGCGAACAGCGTGGACAGCGCGATGCCGGCCACCGCCGACGGCACGGCGAAGGGCAGGTCGACGATCGCGTCGACCAGGCGCTTTCCCGGAAAGGAATAGCGCGCCAGCACCCAGGCGAGCGCCAGCCCGAAGAACAGGTTGAAGACGGTGGCGCCGGCGGCGCTGAGGACGGTGACGCGGTAGCTGGCCAGCGCCCGGCCGGAGCTGACGATGCGCCAGTAGTCCTGCGGTCCCAGGCTTGCCGCCTTGAAGACGAGCGCGCCGATGGGCAGCGCGATGATGAGGCCGACATAGAAGAGGGTGATGCCGAGCGACAGCGGCAGACCCGGCAGAACGCGACGCGCCAATTTCGTCTCCCCTCGAACGGCCATCTTGCCGTGGCCCTTCCAACGCCGCCGGCCGGCGGACATCGCGCCCGCCGGCCGGTTCAGGATGAAGCTGCGGTTCAGCGCTCGCCGTAGATCTTGTCGAGCAGCGCGCCGGCGGCGAAGTGCTCGGCCTGGACCTTCTCCCAGCCGCCGAACACGTTCTCGACGGTCACGAGGCGAACCTCGGGGAACCGGTCCTTGAACGTCGCGGCGACGGCGGGATCGTTGACGCGGTGGCCGCGCTCAGCGGCGATCGTCTGGCCTTCCGGCGTGTAGAGGAAGTCGAGATAGGCCTTGGCCAAGTCACGCGAGCCGCGCTTGTCCACCACCTTGTCGACGATGGCGACCGGGAACTCGGCCAGCAGGCTGACGGACGGCACGACGATCTCGAACTTGTCCTCGCCGAACTCCTTGGCGATGCCGCGCGTCTCGGCCTCGAAGGTGATCAGCACGTCGCCGATCTCGCGCTCGACGAAGGTGGTGGTCGCGGCGCGGCCGCCGGTGTCGAACACCGGGACGTTATCGAAGATCTTGTCGATGAACCCGATCACCTTCTGCTCGTCGCCGGCGAAGGCTTCCCGGGCATAGGCGGTGGCGGCAAGGTAGGTGTAGCGCGCGTTGCCCGAGGTCTTCGGGTTGGGGAACACGATCTTGACGTCGTCGCGGACGAGGTCGTTCCAGTCCTTGATGCCCTTGGGGTTGCCGGCGCGCACGAGGAAGGACGGCAGCGAGTAGAAGGGCGAGGCCTGGTTGGGGAAGTCGCTCAGCCAGTCGTCGGAGACGAAGCCGTTCTTCACCAGGAAGTCGATGTCGGTGACCTGGTTGAAGGTGACCACGTCGGCCTCCAGCCCCTCGACGATGGCGCGCGCCTGGCGCGACGTGCCGGCATGCGACTGGTCGATGGTCTTGCCCGGGTTCTTCGCCACGAAGGCCGCGTTGACGTCGGCGAACAGCTCGCGCGCGACGTCGTAGGAGGCGTTGAGGATCGTGTCCGGCGACTGGGCCTGCGCGGGGCCCGCGAGCAGGCCGGCCAGGGCCGCACCGAGAATGAGGAAGCGCTTCATTGGAAATCTCTCCAGGGGGGAACCGATATTTCCAATCTACCGGGTGGTTTGCCCGCCAAGGAGAAACGAAGATGCTGCGCCGGCGGCGTTCCGGGAAAAATTCATCCGGAAAGCATCACGACGGAAGCAGAAGCGGGATTCGGAGGAGCGGGACCGCGGCGGCAGCTGACGGCAGGACGACCGGCGGCGGCCATCGACATTGCGGATCCCGCCCGATACCCGCCGCGCGCACGCAGCGGGCCTTCTGCGCGGAAGCTCTCCGGTCTCGTCAGCACCCGGCGCGCGCTCCGGTCGTCTCCAGACACATCGACACCCGCCGGATCCTCTCCCGCACCTCGCCTTTCCGCCGGTCTGCGGGCAAAAAGAGCGACCGGCCCGAAGGCCGGCCGAAGTCGGGGAGCATGGAACCCGGCGCTTTTCATCGCCGGCGATAATGCGCCGGTTCCGCAGTCGGGGGAGGATCGTGCCGATGGGCGCATCGCCGACCCAACCCGCGGGCGCCGCGGATGTTCCAGCGCACCGGAACAGGCGGGCTCAGTTCATCGAGATGTGGATCATCAGGTAGAAGATCAGGACGGTCGACGCGAGCGCCAGGAAGGTGAAGGTCTGGGCAAGCCCGATCGACAGGCTACCGGCGACGATCAGGCCCAGCGCGGCGACGACAGGCAGGACGAGCGACATGGTTCGAGATGACCTGGCCATCGGTGTTCCTCCGTTTCTATCCCGGCAGTATGCACCGGAACGCCGGCGCAGCCTATCCCGGCCGGCGGCTTCGCGAACCGGAACCTCGCTCGCAGAGCGAGAGCGGAAGGCCGTTCTCATGAAGGAAGTGGTGCCGCTTGCGGGGCTAAAAATAATTATTTATCTATTTGATAATATTAACATTTATTATATTTTATATCTTGGATACCAATAATTATACCAACAATTTGATTCACTATCCGACCGTCGACGAGGACAACGTCGGATCGCGGCTGGTGACGGCAGATTTACAGCGCCTCTGGACAATTTTGAGTACGTCGATGGTGATCGTTCCTGTCCACAGGATCATTTGACGGAACAATTTCCAGGAAAGAAGAGCATCGTATCGTCAGCGGAACCTGCAAGAACAAGTTCATCCCAACGCGACCGCAGATGTCAGGCATACCTCACCTCGCCCTTTTGCCATTTCATCTTCGACAAATGCGACAAACTTCCGGACGATTTCTGAGGCTTGTTCCGGTCTCCAGCCCATCCCCACTTCGATCGTGGGGGCACTTTCCCGCAGCCGCAGATAGGAGACACCAGACGGCGACAGGCTGCGCATGGAACTCGGAACGAACGCCAACCCCATTCCCTCGGCCACCAGATTGATGATGGTCTGCATTTGCATCGCGCGCTGGCCGACAACGGGTTGTGCTCCGTGATCGGCGTACAAGCGAGTGACGAGATCATGAAGAACAGGCGCTCCCGTGCGGGGAAAAAGCACAAGCGGCTTGTCCCTCAGATCATCGAACGAGACAGTTCGTTCCTTGGAGGCGGGATCGCTGCCATCCACCCAGCGTGACGGCATCGCAACAATGAGTTCTTCCGAACTGATCGGCACGTAGCCGAGGGGCGCCGGCATGGCACGGTTCGGTGGCGGGATCATCAAGCCGACATCCAGTTCACCTGCGAGCAAGCTCTCGAGCTGGACGTTGCTGGTCGCTTCGTGCAAATCGATTTCCACTTCGGGGAAGGATTGCTTGAAGCGGCTGACCAGCCTCGGCAGGAAGCTGTAACCGACGAAGCTGACGAAAGCCACGCGCAGCCTGCCGACCTCACCTCGCGACAGGCGCCGCGCCAGGTCCGGAAGCTCCATCGCTTCGCCCAAAACGCGTCTTGCGTATGGCAGCCACTCATTTCCAATCGGCGTCAGCCGCACAGTTCGCTTGGTGCGGAAGAACAGTTGCACCCCAAGATCAACCTCCAGCGCCTGTATGCTCTGGCTGAGCGGAGGCTGCGTCATATGCAGGCGCTCGGCCGCCCTGCCGAAGTGCAGTTCTTCGGCCACGGCAACGAAATGGCGAAGTTGGCGCAATTCCATGATGGCCTCATTGATATGCAGTATGACCTAATACCATATGATAAATAGATTTCCAGGATTACTACGCTCCCGCCTATGCTTCGCCTTACCAGCCAGCCGCGGGAGGGCAGCCAGTGCCGCAGAAACTGCGATCGAGCACGATCACCGAAGGCGTCGAACGTTCACCCAATCGGGCGATGTTTCGCGCGCTTGGCTATCGAAGCGAGGACTTCGCGAAGCCGATGATCGGGATCGCCAACGGTCACTCGACGATCACGCCCTGCAACGCGGGACTGCAGCCTCTCGCTGACGCCGCCGCCGCTGCGATCAAGGCGGCCGGCGCCAGTCCCCAGATGTTCGGCGTTCCCACCATCTCCGACGGCATGTCGATGGGCACCGAAGGCATGAAATACTCGCTCGTTTCGCGTGAGGTGATCGCGGATTGCGTCGAAACGACAGTTCAGGGCCAGTGGATGGATGGTGTTCTCGTCATCGGCGGCTGCGACAAGAACAAGCCAGGAGGCATGATCGGGATTGCGCGGGCGAACGTACCGGCGATCTATGTCTATGGCGGCACCATCAAGCCCGGACACTGGAAGGGCGAGGACCTGTCGGTCATCTCGTCATTCGAAGCCGTTGGCGCGATCAGGGCTGGTCGCATGAGCCAGGAGGATTTCGAGGGCATCGAACGGCATGCATGTCCGACCACGGGCGCCTGTGGCGGCATGTACACGGCGAACACGATGGCTTCGTCCTTCGAGGCGCTCGGCATGTCGCTGCTCGGCTCATCGCTGATGGCCAATGTCGATCAGGAGAAGCTGGATTCTACGACCGCTTCGGCAACCGTTCTGGTGGAGGCGGTCAGGAAAGGCATCAGGCCGCGCGATATCATCACGCGCGAAAGCATCGAGAACGCCATCGCCCTGGTGATGGCGACCGGCGGCTCTACCAACGCGGTGCTTCACTATCTGGCCATCTGCCATGCAGCCGATGTCGAGTGGACGCTCGAGGATTTCGAGCGCGTTCGTAGAAGGGTCCCGGTCATCTGCGACCTCAAGCCTTCCGGCCGATACATGGCGGTAGACCTGCACCGTCAGGGCGGCGTGCCGCAGGTGCTCAAGCTGCTGCTCAACGCTGGGCTCATCAATCCCGACTGCCTGACGATCACCGGCCGGACCATCGCGGAGGAACTCGCGGACGTTCCCGACCATCCACCATCCAACCAGGACGTGGTGCGCCCCGTCGATGCGCCGCTCTACAAAGAAGGTCATCTTGCGGTTCTGCGCGGCAATCTGGCAGAGGGCGGCGCCGTTGCGAAGATCACCGGCCTGAAGTCGACGTCGATCACCGGACCGGCGCGCGTGTTCAACGACGAACAATCCGCGCTGGACGCCATTCTTTCCGGTGCGATCCAGCCGGGCGACGTGCTCGTGCTGCGCTATCTCGGACCGAAGGGCGGTCCCGGCATGCCGGAGATGCTCGCACCGACCTCGGCGATCGTCGGCCGCGGGCTCGGCGACAAGGTCGGTCTCATCACCGACGGGCGCTTTTCCGGCGGCTCGTGGGGCATGCTCGTCGGCCATGTCACGCCGGAGGCGTTCGTCGGCGGAACGATTGCGCTGGTCGAGGAGGGCGACAAGATCACGATCGACGCCGGACGCCGCCTGCTCCAGCTCGAGGTTTCGACAGAAGAGATCGAAAGACGGCGGCGCGAGTGGCGTCAGCCTGCTCCGCGCTACACGCGCGGCGTGCTTGCGAAGTTCGCTGCTCTCGCCAGGCCGGCCAATGAAGGAGCCGTAACCGGATAGCTGGCAAGCCAAGACGGTTTCGCTCAACAATCACAACAGGGAGGAAAGATCATGCTGCATTCGAGAAGACAATTCGTTCGCGCCGCGCTTGCTGCCGCGACACTGGCGGGTCTCGCCACATCGGCATCCGCGCAACAGGAGATCAAGCTCGGCTATGCGCTGGCTCCGACATCGCACTATGGTGTCGCTGCCGATCGCTGGCAGGAATATGTGGAGACGGAAAGTGACGGGCGTTATGCGTTCCGGCACTTTCCATCCTCCGGGCTCGGCGGCGAGCGAGAAGTGATCGAGGGCGTCCAGCTCGGCACCGTCGAGGCGACAATCGTATCCTCCGGAACCCTGTCCAACTTTGTGCCGGAAGCAGGTGTCTTCGACATACCCTTTCTCTTTCGCGACCTCGGCCATGCGCGCCGGGTGCTCGACGGCCCGGTGGGACAGGAGATTCTCGCGAAGTTCGACGATGTCGGGCTGGTCGCGGTCGCATGGGGCGAGCAGGGTTTCCGCCACATCACAAACAACCGCAATGCGATCGAAACGCCGGCTGACATCGCGGGCCTGAAGCTGCGGACGATGGAGAACCCCACTCACATAACCGCCTTCGAGACACTTGGGGCCGCACCCACGCCGATGGCGTGGCCAGAAGTCATCGGGGCGCTTGAGCAGGGCACGATCGACGGACAGGAGAACCCGCTCACTGTTATCACCTCGGCGAAACTCTCCGAAGTCCAGACCTATCTCACCCTCTCGGGGCACGTCTATTCGCCGACGGTGTTCCTCGTCTCCCGTCCGCTCTGGGACGGCCTGTCTCAGGAAGACCGGGAGATGTTTCGCATGGGCGCCGTCGAAGCCGTTACGGCGATGCGCGCCTTCGTCGATGGCGTCGAAACCTCGGGCGTGGAGCAGTTGAAATCCGAGGGCATGACCGTCGGCGAACTGTCCACGGAGCAGAAGGCAGCGTTCCAGGGCGCGCTGGAGGCCGCCTATGAGCAATATTACGGCATCTACGGCAAGGATCTCGTCGAACGGATCATCGCGACCGAATAAAGGCCCTGCGCCGACCGCCGCAGGTGCCGCCGGCACGGCTTTGGCCGTGCCCGCCCCTTTCGAGGTGAGAAACGATGAAAATGTACGAGCGTCATTTCGTGACGGTCAACGAATGGCTGGTGCTGCTGATGCTGGCAGCGATGGCGGTGATCGTCTTCACCAATGTCGCGCTACGCTATCTGACCAACTTCTCGCTAACCTGGGCGGAAGAAGTCGCCCGCTACCTGATGATCTGGATGACGTTTCTCGGTGCAGGGCTGGTCCTGCGCTCGGGCGGACACGTCGCGATAACCAATCTGCACGACCTCTTGCCGGATCGTGCAAGCCGTGCGCTGCGCATGGTCGTCTCGATGCTCGTGCTAGGCTTTTTCGCCGGGATGGCATGGTTCGGCCATGACTACATGTCGCGCATGGGCCGCCAGCTGACGCCCGCGACGAGAATCCCCTTTTACACCATCTATGCCGCCATGCCGGTCGGCTTTGCGCTGCTCATCGTCCACTTCCTGCTGGTTCTTAAGAACTACGTGGCGACGGGCGGGAGCACGGACGATGTTCCGACGAACGGCGGTTGACATGGACGAGATTCGGACACTGCCATGGTGACAATCCTCTTCGCCTCTTTCTTCGTTCTTCTCCTTATCGGCGTTCCGGTCGCATTCTCGCTCGCGATTTCGGCGGCACTGGCCGTCTGGTTCGGATCGAGCTATCCGATGCTTGTCGTGGTAAAGGAGATGTTCTCCGGCCTGGACAGCTTCCCGTTAATGGCCGTGCCGTTCTTCATCCTCGCCGCCGAGCTGATGACCGGCGGTGCGATGACGACCGTCTTGCTGCGCTTCGCCTCGCAGTTCGTCGGTCATCTGCGTGGCGGTCTGGGCTATGCGAACGTGCTGTCATCGACGATGTTCGCGGGCATCTCCGGGTCGGCTCTCGCCGACGCGGCCGGCCCCGGCGCGATGATGGTGCGCATGATGGAGAAAAGCGGCTACGACAAGTCCTACGCCGGCGCGTTGACAGCATCGAGCGCGGTTATCGGGCCGATCATCCCCCCGTCGATCATCATGATCCTCTATGCCATGCAGGTCAGCGAGGTCTCGGTCGGCGGGCTGTTTATGGCCGGCATCGTGCCGGGGCTCGCGATGACGGCCATGCTGTGCGCGGCCAACTGGCATGTCTGTCGCCAGCGGGGATACCGCGCGAGCGAACCAAGGCCAGCGCTCGCCGAAATGGTGCGGACGACGTTCCTGGCGATCCCGGCCCTGATGCTGGTGGTGATCATCATCGGCGGCATCCGCGGCGGCATCTTCACGCCGACCGAAGCGTCGGTGGTCGCTGTTTTCTACGCGGTGCTGTGCGGAACGTTCGTCTACAGGTCCCTCAAGCCGCGCGATCTGCCAGCGATCCTCCTGCGCGCCGCACTCGTCAGCGTCTCGGTGCTCGTCATCCTGGCCGCCGCCCGCGCCTTCGCCTGGGTCCTCATCATAGAGAGCGTTCCGCAGACGCTTGCGGATGCCATCTCGGACTGGAACCTTAGCCCGATCATCTTTCTGCTTGCCGTGAACCTGCTTCTGATCCTGTTCGGCCTGTTCATGGACCCGCTGCCCGGCGTGATGGTGCTCGTGCCGATCCTCTCTCCCATCGCACACGGTCTCGGCATCGACCCGTTCCACTTCGCGATGATCGTGATCGTGAACCTGACGATCGGGCTGATCACGCCGCCGGTCGGCGCACTGCTGTTCGTTATCTCATCAACGGTGAGGCTCAACGTGGGCGAACTCGTACGAGAGATGCCGCCGTTCATGGTCGCGCACCTGATCGTGCTCACGATGCTGACACTGATTCCGTCGCTTTCGACATGGCTGCCACACGCAAGCGGCTTCTGACGCAACCGGGATTCACCATTGGCGTGGCAAAGCCTGAGCATTTTCTAGGCAATCACATTGGTGCGCTCGAAACCGGCAAAGATGTGGCGTTTGCAATACCCGTTAGGATCGTCGAGCGAGATAGCCCCTATCTGACCACATGCACGGACACGTCTGCATGGCGGGCCACGCGGGCCGCGTTCGGTCCGAGAAGATAGTTCTCAGGGCCCGGCTTGGAGGCCATGAGCACGATGAGATCGGCCTTGCTGACCCCGGCATAGTGCAAAATCTCCCGATAGATCGAGCCGTGGCCGACGATGTGGCGATGCTTCACTTCCGCTGGGACGTTCGCCTTCGTGTAGTCGTGCAGCGCCTTGTTCGCGTGCTCGATCGCCTGCTTCTCGTGGTCCTTCGGGAAGAAGCCGCCGACGAGGGACAGGCCGTAATCCGGCACGACCGTGAGCACGTGAAGGTTGGCGCCGGTGAACCGCGCCAGCTCCACGGCGGTTTTGATCGCCTTCTTCTCCGCCTCGGCCTCGCCGAGATCGACCGTCACAAGGATGTTCTTGTACATCGCACCGCTCCTCACGCTGCCTTCGGATTGCCGGCGAGCGTGCCGCCGCGCCGGCGCTGGGACCAGATCACCAGACCGAGCAGCAGGATGGCCGGAATGTAGAACACCTCGCGCGGCATGCGCTCGGCCGCCACCTCGAGCGCCGTGACCGTCACCGGCTCGTCGGCGTAGAAATCCATGTCCGACAGGGTGCGGCCGGCGAGGCTGTTCATGTCCAGCGGCTCGTCGAGGATCGCCGTGTCCCCTTCGAGCCGCATGGCAAGGCCGGTCGCGGCCTCGAAACGCGCCTGGCCGGATTCGCCGGCGGGGCCGAGGTTGAACGCCATGATGCGGTCGAGCGTCCGGTCTGGATCGTTGAAGGACGGGCCGGCGATATGCACCCGCACCTCGGCATCGTCGGGCTGGGCCTCGACCGTCTCGTGGATACGCTGGGGCTCGATCGCGTCATAGGGCGGCTGCACCAGATCGAGGAAGAAGCCGGGGCGCAGGAGCAGGAAGGTGACGAGCAGCAGCGCCACCGTCTCCCAGATGCGGTTCCGTGCCATGAAGAAGCCCTGCGTCGCGGCGGCGAAGATGAGCATCGCCGCCGTGGCCTTGAGGAAGATCCAGATTCCCCCCGCCCAGCCGACGCCGATCAGCAGCAGGTCGGTGTTGAAGACGAAGATGAAGGGCAGGAGCACCGTGCGCAGCGAATAGAAGAAGGCGACGAAGCCGGTCTTGATCGGGTCGCCGCCGGAGACGGCCGCCGCCGCGAAGGAGGCGAGGCCGACGGGCGGCGTCACGTCGGCCATGATGCCGAAATAGAAGACGAACATGTGCGCCGCGATCAGCGGGATCAGCACGCCGTTGGCCGCGCCGACCTCGACGATGACCGGGGCCATCAGCGAGGAGACGACGATGTAGTTGGCCGTGGTCGGCAGGCCCATGCCCAGCACGAGGCTGATGATCGCGGTGAACACCAGGATCAGGAAGATGTTGCCGCCCGACAGGAACTCGACGAATTCCGCCATGACCTGGCCGATGCCGGTCAGCGTGACCGTGCCGACGATGATGCCGGCCGCGGCCGTGGCGCAGGCGATGCCGATCATGTTGCGCGCGCCCGCGATCAGGCCGACGATCAGGTCGTCGAAACCTTTGCGGAAGGCGGCGACCTGCTCGGAGGCGCGGATGCCCCGGAACAGTGCCTTGAGCGGCTTTTGCGTGAGGACGACGACGATGAGCAGCAGCACCGCGTAGAAGGCCGACAGACCGGGCGAGCGGCGCTCGACCATCAGGAACCAGACGAGCACGAAGAGCGGCAGCAGATAGTGCAGGCCGGTCTTGATCACGTCCTTGACCAGCGGCAGCTCGACCACCGGCGCGTTGGGATCGTCGAGGTCGAGATCGGGAACCCTCGACGCGTACCAGATGAGCGCCACATAGGCGGCGAGCAGAAGCACGATCAGCGCCGGGCCGGAGATGCCGGGCAGCACCATGCGCACGAGGGCGATGAAGTAGTAGACCGCGCCCGCCAGGATGACGATCGAGGCCAGCGTGATGCCGGCGCGCAGCAGCGACTGGAGGCCGGTGGACTGCACCCGCTTGGGCAGGACCGGCATGTCGCCGCGCACGGCTTCCAGATGCACGAGGTAGAGCAGGGCGATGTAGGAGATGACCGCCGGCAGGAAGGCGTGCTTGATGACCTCGATATAGGGGATGCCGATATATTCGACCATCAGGAAGGCGGCCGCGCCCATGACCGGCGGCATGATCTGGCCGTTGACCGAACTCGCCACCTCGACCGAGCCGGCCTTTTCCGGCGTGAAGCCGACGCGCTTCATCAGCGGGATGGTGAAGGTGCCGGTGGTGACGACGTTGGCGATGGACGAGCCGGAGATCATGCCCGTCATCATCGAGGAGAGCACGGCCGCCTTGGCCGGTCCGCCGCGCATGTGGCCGAGCAGCGCGAAGGCGAGCTTGATGAAGAAATTACCGGCCCCTGCCCTGTCGAGCATCGAGCCGAACAGCACGAACAGGAACACGAAGGCGGTCGAGACGCCGAGCGGCACGCCGAAGACGCCGCCCGTCGACAGCCACATCTGGTCCATGGCGCGGCCGAAGGAGGCACCGCCCCAGCGGATGATGTCGGGCACCAGCGGCGAGGAGCCGAAGAAGACATAGGCCAGGAAGACCAGGGCGACGACGGCGAGCGGCGGGCCGAGCGCGCGGCGCGTCGCCTCCAGAAGCAGCACCATGCCGATGCCGGCGACCACGAGGTCCTGCGTGATCGGCAGGCCGGGCCGGCGCGCGAGGTCGCGATAGAAGATGAAGATGTAGAGCGCGGCGAGGGCCGCGAGGATCGCCAGTATCCAGTCGAGCGTCGGGATGCGGTCGCGCGGGCTGCGGGCGAAGGCCGGATAGGCCGTGAAGGCGAGGAACACGCCGAAGGCGAGGTGGATCGACCGCGTCTGCGTGTCGTTGAACACCAGCGGCAGGCCGGTCGCGCTGGACAGCGTGAAGGGCAGCGGCGAGGCGATGTAGAGCTGGAACAGCGACCAGCACAGCGCCACGCCCGAGATCACCCATGCAGCGAAGCCGGCCGGGTTTCGCGCTCCGGTGTCGGACGCGGCCACGAGGTCCTGAAGCTCGGCCTCGCTCAGCGGCGCGTTCGCAGTCTTTTCGTTCTCTGTCGCCATGGCGGTTCCCCTCCGGTGGGCGATTCCGGGAAATGAAAAAGGGAGGCGCTTCCCGCGGAAACGCCTCCCCCAATGTCAGCCGGGCGCGCGCCCGGCTGCGCGCAGCTTCGCGCCCGGGCCGAAGACGATGAAGGTTCGGCAAGACGTCATGCGTCGCCTTTCCTCGCGGACGTGCTCTACCCTACTGAAGCCAGCCCTTTTCCTTGAAATAGGCTTCGGCGGCCGGGTGCATCGGGGCGGAATTGCCCTGGTTCACCATGGCTTCCGGGTTCAGGTTGGCGAGCGCCGGATGCAGGCCCTTGAAGGCGTCGAAGTCCTTGAACACCGCGTCGACGAAGGCGCGGACGACGTCGTCCGGCACGTCGGCGGAGGTCACGACGGTCGCGCCGACGCCGAAGGTGTTCACGTCGTCGGGATTGCCGTTGTACATGCCGCCGGGGATGACCGCCTTGAAGTAGTAGGGGCGCTCCTCGACCAGCTTGTCGACCACATCGCCCTCGACCGGAACGATCCTGGACTCGCAGGTCGTGGTCGCCTCCTGGATCGCGCCGGCCGGATGGCCGACCGTATAGGCGAAGGCGTCTATGTTGTTGTCGCAGAGCTGGGAGCTCTGCTCGGCGGGCGCGAGCTCGCCCGCCAACGCGAAGTCGGAGTTGGTCCAGCCCTTCTCCGCGATGAGCAGGTCCATCAGCGCGCGCTGGCCGGAGCCGGGATTACCGATATTAACGCGCTTGCCCTTGAGGCCGTCGAAATCGGAGATGCCGGCGTCGGCGCGTGCGACCACGGTGAGCGGCTCGGCATGGAGCGAGAAGACCGAGCGCAGCTTCTCATGCGGCCCGCCATCGGCGAAGCCGGCCTCGCCATGGGCGGCGTTGTACTGGACGTCCGACTGCACGACGCCGAATTCGAGGGCGCCGCCCTTGATGGCGTTGACGTTGAAGACCGAGCCGCCGGGCGACTCGACCGAGCAGCGGATGCCGTGGGCGCGGCGGGTCTGGTTCATCAGCCGGCAGATGGCGCCGCCG
>JAEZXF010000054.1 GCA_023419995.1 Pseudomonadota bacterium
CGACCTTGCCTGCGTCGAGGCCTTCGGTCATGTCCGCCCGCATCACGGCGCTGACGGCGAAGATCTGGTCGAGCGCCGGCCCGGCGGCCTCGGTCGTGTCGACGAGCTTGGCGCGGCGGTCGGACGGATCGGCCTCGCGCTGGACGTAGCCCTGCGCCTCCAGCCGGGCGAGGCAGGCGCTGAGCGTCATCGCCTCGATGCCCATGCGCTCGGCCAGCACCGACTGCCGCACCGGGCCGATGCGCGCGACGTTGGAAAGGGTGCGGGCCTCGGCCGGGGTGAGGCCGAGGCCGGCGTTGCCGGTGCGGCGGTCGAACTCGGCGCGCAGCAGGCGGGAGACATCGACGATGAGGAAGCCGATGGTGTCGGGACTGTAACGGGAGGGCATTTAATAAGTGATCCTTATTATCTGTGACCCTTACTTCCTTTCGGGAAACCGGTCAATGGCCCGGATGCGGGGGGGCGTTGCGCTTTGGGCGCGCCATGCCTAGATCAGGCCGAGCCCTTTCCGCGCGGCCGTTCGCGCCGCGCCCCTTCCCGTCACGCCGGAGGTTCCCATGCCCGTCGCCGCGCCCGATCTCGCCCGCCATCCGCTGACGCACTGGACCGGGCCGCTGGGGCTGCCGGACTTCCCCGCGATCGACGACGCGGATTTCGGCCCGGTCTTCGACGCCGCCCTCACCGCGCACGAGGCCGAGATCGCCGCGATCGCCGGCAACCCCGAGGCGGCTACCGTCACCAACACGCTCGAGGCGCTCGAGCTTTCCGGAGAGGCGCTCGACCGGGTGTCGGCGATCTTCTGGTGCAGGGCCGGCGCCCACACCAGCAAGGACATCCAGGCGCTGGAGCGCGCCATCGCCCCGAAGATGTCGCGCCACTTTTCGGCGCTGCACATGAACGCCGCGCTGTTCGCCCGCATCGACGCGCTTTATCGCGCGCGGGACGGCCTTGCCCTCGACGCCGAGACGGCGCGGGTGCTGGAGAAGACGTGGAAGCGCTTCGTCAAGGCGGGCGCGCGGCTGGGCGAGGCCGACAAGGCGCGGCTCGCGGCGATCAACGAACGGCTGGCCTCGCTGGGCGCGCAGTTCGGCCAGAACGTGCTCGCCGACGAGGCCGGGGGGGCGCTGTTCCTCGACGAGGGCGACGACCTCGCCGGCCTGCCGGAATTCCTCCGCGACGCGATGGCGGAGGCCGCGGCGGCGCGCGGCGAGGCGGGGCGCTACGCGGTGACGCTGTCGCGCTCCATCGTCGAGCCGTTCCTGTCGTTCTCGGCCCGGCGCGACCTGCGCGAGAAGGCGTTTTCCGCCTTCGTCCGGCGCGGCGAGAACGGCGGCGAGAGCGACAACGTGGCGGTGGTGGGCGAGACGCTGGCGCTGCGGGCCGAGAAGGCGAGGCTGCTCGGCTACGACAGCTATGCCGCGCTCAAGCTCGACGACACCATGGCCAAGACGCCGGCCGCCGTGCTGGCCCTGCTCGAGCCGGTGTGGGACAAGGCCCGGGCCAAGGCCGCGTCCGACCGCGACGAGCTGCGCCGCCTCGCCGCCGCGGCGGGCGACAACGCGCCGCTCGCCGCCGCCGACTGGCGGTACTGGCAGGAGAAGCTCAGGGCCGAGAAATACGCCTTCGACGAGGCCGAGTTGAAGCCCTATCTCCAGCTCGACCGCGTCATCGATGCCTGCTTCGACGTCGCCGGCCGGCTGTTCGGCCTTTCCTTCGAGGAGAAGGCGGGCATTCCGGCCTGGCACGAGGACGCGCGCGTCTTCGAGGTGAAGAACGCCGACGGCTCGCATCGCGCGGTCTTCGTCGCCGACTATTTCAGCCGCCCGTCGAAGCGCTCGGGCGCGTGGATGAGCGCGCTGCAGGGCGCCTACGGGCTCGGCAAGGGCGCGTCGCCGATCATCTACAACGTCATGAACTTCGCCCGGCCGCCCAAGGGCCAGCCGGCGCTGCTGTCGATGGACGAGGCGCGCACCCTGTTCCACGAGTTCGGCCACGCGCTGCACGGCATGCTTTCCGAGGCGCGCTGGCCGTCGGTCTCCGGCACCGCCGTGTCGCGCGACTTCGTCGAGCTGCCGTCGCAGCTCTACGAGCACTGGCTGACCGTGCCGGAGATCCTGCAGAAGCACGCCGTGCACCACGCCACCGGCGCGCCGATGCCGGCCGCCCTGGTCGAGAAGATGCTGGCGGCGCAGACCTTCAACGCCGGCTTCGCGACCGTCGAGTTCGCCGCCTCGGCGCTGGTCGACATGGCCTACCACGCGCAGGCGGAAGCGCCCGCCGATCCGCTCGCCTTCGAGGCGGAAACGCTGGCGAGGCTCGGCATGCCCGACGAGATCGCGATGCGCCACCGCACGCCGCATTTCCTGCACGTCTTCTCCGGCGACGGCTATTCGGCCGGCTACTATTCCTACATGTGGTCGGAGGTGCTGGACGCCGACGCCTTCTCGGCCTTCGAGGAGACGGGCGACGTGTTCGATCCGGCGACGGCCCGGAAGCTGCGCGCCCACATCTACGCCGCCGGCGGCACGAAGGATCCGGAAGAGCTCTACCGCGCCTTCCGCGGCAAGATGCCGTCGCCCGAGGCGATGATGGAGAAGCGCGGGCTGGCCTGAAGGGGAGCCGGTCGAGAGGTCAGCAGGGGCGCAGGTCGCCTCGCCGCGCGGGGTCGGCGCAGGCCGGCACCTTGCCGGCGCCCGATCCCTTCGGCCCGGTGACGGCGGCGAGGTCGACGCCGTCCATGCCCGGCCGGTAGGCGTCGTCCGAGGGCGCCTCCGCCCTGGCGACGGGCGGGACCACGAGGGACGGCGCGGATGACACGGCCGGCGCGCCCGCCAGCGCGAGGAGCGCGGCGGATGCCACAAGCGTGATCGTGCGGGTCGAAAGCGTCACTGCTGCCTCTGGGCAACCTCGTCTGGTCTCCGAGGGATAACGCGCAAACGTTAACGAGGTTTCAAGAATTGCCGCCCTCCGGCGGCGGCCGGCGAGGCTTTTCGCGCGCACCCCTTTCGCAACTGCGAAAAAAGCTGTATGAGGCCCCTCCTGAAAACGCCGCCGCGCCTGGCGCGGGCCGAACCCCCGAGAACCCTATGAAGCTCCGCAACATCGCGATCATCGCGCATGTCGACCATGGCAAGACCACGCTCGTCGATGCGCTTCTGAAGCAGTCCGGCTCGGTCCGCGACAACCAGCGCGTCGCCGAACGCGTCATGGATTCAGGCGATATCGAGAAGGAACGCGGCATCACCATCCTCGCCAAGGCCACCTCGGTCGAGTGGAAGGACACCCGCATCAACATCGTCGACACGCCGGGCCACGCCGATTTCGGCGGCGAGGTCGAGCGCATCCTCAACATGGTCGACGGCGTCATCGTGCTGGTCGACGCGGCCGAGGGGCCGATGCCGCAGACCAAGTTCGTCGTCGGCAAGGCGCTGAAGGTGGGGCTGAAGCCCATCGTCGCCATCAACAAGATCGACCGGCCCGACGCGCGCCACGTCGAGGTCATCAACGAGGTGTTCGACCTGTTCGCCGCGCTCGACGCCACCGACGAGCAGCTCGACTTCCCGATCCTCTATGGCTCGGGCCGCGACGGCTGGATGGCCGAGAGCCCCGACGGCCCGAAGGAGGCCGGCCTTGCCCCGCTGTTCGACCTCGTGCTGCGCCACGTGCCGGAGCCAAAGGTCGGCGACGGCCCCTTCCGCATGATCGGCACCATCCTCGAGGCAAACCCGTTCCTCGGCCGCATCATCACCGGCCGCATCGAATCCGGCAGCCTGCGGCCAAACCAGGCGGTCAAGGTGCTGAGCCAGGACGGCACGGTGCTGGAGAACGGCCGCGTCTCGAAGATCCTCGCCTTCCGCGGCATCGAGCGCCAGCCGATCGAGGAAGCGCAGGCGGGCGACATCGTCGCCATCGCCGGCCTGTCCAAGGGCACCGTCGCCGACACGTTCTGCGACCCGGCCGTGACCGAGCCGATGCAGGCGCAGCCGATCGACCCGCCGACCGTGACCATGTCGTTCCTCGTCAACGATTCGCCGCTCGCCGGCACCGAGGGCGACAAGGTGACGAGCCGCGTCATCCGCGACCGCCTGCTCAAGGAAGCCGAGGGCAGCGTCGCGCTGAAGATCGAGGAGTCGTCCGAGAAGGATTCCTTCTACGTGTCGGGTCGCGGCGAGCTCCAGCTTTCGGTGCTGATCGAGACCATGCGCCGCGAGGGCTTCGAGCTTGCCGTGTCGCGGCCGCGCGTCGTCATGCACAAGGGTGACGACGGCCAGTTGCTCGAGCCGGTCGAGGAGGTCGTCATCGACGTCGACGAGGAGCATGCCGGCATCGTCGTGCAGAAGATGAGCGAGCGCAAGGCCGAGATGATCGAGCTGCGCCCCTCGGGCGGCGACCGCCAGCGCCTCATCTTCCACGCGCCGACGCGCGGCCTGATCGGCTACCAGTCGGAGCTTCTGACCGACACGCGCGGCACGGCGGTGATGAACCGGCTGTTCCACGAGTACCAGCCCTACAAGGGCGAGCTGCCCGGCCGCATCAACGGCGTGCTGATCGCCAACGAGCAGGGCGAGGCCGTGGCCTACGCGCTGTGGAACCTCGAGGACCGCGGGCCGATGGTGATCGACCCGGGCGTCAAGGTCTATGCCGGCATGATCATCGGCATCCACTCCCGCGACAACGACCTCGAGGTCAACGTGCTCAAGGGCAAGAAGCTGACCAACATCCGCGCCGCCGGCAAGGACGAGGCGGTCAAGCTCACCCCGCCGATCCGCATGACGCTGGAGCGGGCGCTCGCCTGGATCCAGGACGACGAGCTGGTCGAAGTGACGCCGAAGTCGATCCGTCTCAGGAAGCTCTACCTCGACACCCACGAGCGCAAGCGCTTCGAGAAGGGCCGCACCGCCGGCGCGGCATAAGTCTCGCTCACGGGCCGCACCGCCGCCTGCGGCGGCTGGCCCTCCGCGGGGGGCGGGCCACCCGGCCCCACCCCCCGGCCGGCTTGCGGCCCTTGGCCGATTTTCCTCGCAGGCTGCAACGCCATCTGGCCTGCGGCCGTTCTCTTGAAATTGCTGACGGCGGCCGCTTCGGTCGCCGTTTCCGTGCTAAGGCATAGGCAAAAGGAGACGTTCCGATGGCCAAGATGATCCATTCGATGATCCGCGTTCTCGACGAGGCGCGGTCGGTGGCGTTCTACGGGCAGGCCTTCGGGCTGGAGGTGGCGGAGCGGCTGGACTTCGAGAGCTTCACCCTCGTCTACCTGTCGAACGCCGAGACCGGCTTCGAGCTGGAGCTGACGATCAACAAGGGGCGCGCGGAGCCCTACGACCGCGGCGACGGCTACGGGCATCTCGCCGTCTCCGTCGAGGACGTCGACGCCGAGCATGCGCGGCTTTCGGCCGCCGGCCTCAACCCGCGCAAGCTGGTCGACTTCGCGCCCGGCGGCGAGGTGATCGCGCGCTTCTTCTTCATCGCTGATCCCGACGGATACGAGATCGAGGTGCTGCAGCGCGGCGGGCGCTATTTGTAGGGGCGGGCCGCAGGGGCGGACCGGCGCCGGATTGACAGGCGGCCGCGGGCCGCGATGATGCGGGCCTCGAAAGAAGAGGCTCGCCCATGGACCCCGCCTTCCTGCTCACCGCGCTGATCGTCGTCGCCTCCCCGGGAACCGGCGTCATCTACACGCTGGCCGTGGCGCTCGGGCGCGGCGGCATGGCCTCGGTCTCGGCCGCCTTCGGCTGCACGCTCGGCATCCTGCCGCACATGGCCGCCGCCATCCTCGGCCTCGCCGCGCTGATGCACACCAGCGCGATGCTGTTCCAGCTCGTCAAGTTCGCCGGCGTCGCCTACCTGCTGTGGATGGCGTGGGGCACGCTGAAAGAGGACGGCCTGCTCAACGCCGAGCCGCAGAAGGAGCGGCTGTCGCACGCCGCCATCGTGCGGCGGGGCGTCGTGCTCAACATCCTCAACCCGAAGCTGTCGATCTTCTTCCTCGCCTTCCTGCCGCAGTTCGTGCCGCTCGACGCCGCGAGCCCGGCCGCGACCATGACCTGGCTCGGCCTAGTCTTCATGGCGATGACCTTCGCGGTCTTCGTCGTCTACGGGCTGCTCGCGGCGCAGGTGCGCGGGCGCGTGCTGTCGAGCCGCCGCGCCATGGCGTGGCTGCGGCGCACCTTCGCCGCGGCCTTCGCGCTGCTCGGCCTGCGGCTGGCGCTCGCGTCGCGCTAGGCTGTGGGGCCCGTGCAGATGGAACCCGCATCGCTCCTGATCTTCGCCGGCGCGCTCTTCGTCGCGGCCGGCTCGCCCGGCCCGTCGATCGCCGCGCTGGTCGCGCGCGTGGTGTCGGGAGGCTTTCGCGGCGTCTTTCCCTTCCTCGCCGCGATGTGGATCGGCGAGGCGGTCTGGCTGTCGATGGCCGTGTTCGGCCTCGCCGTCGTCGCCCAGACCTTCCACCTCGCCTTCGTGGCGGTGAAATGGGCGGGCGTCGCCTATCTATGCTGGCTGGCGTGGAAGATGTGGAGCGCCCCGGTCGTCCTCCGCGAGGGCGACATGCCGGAGGCGCGGTCGCCGTGGAAGCTGTTCTTCGCCGGCATGGCGGTGACGCTGGGCAACCCAAAGATCATGATGTTCTACATGGCGCTGTTGCCGACCATCGTCGACCTGCGCGCGATCACCCTCGGCGGCTGGGCCGAGCTGACGCTGACCATGGCGCTGGTGCTGGTCGTCATCGACCTCGCTTGGGTGGCGGCCGCCGCGCAGGCGCGCCGCCTGCTCAGGAGCGCGCGGGCGGTGCGCGCCGCGAACCGGATCAGCGCCGCCACCATGGCGGGCGCGGCGGCGGCGATCGCGACGCGCTGACGGCGCTCAGCGCGCCAGGGCGTGGTATTCGGGGTTCGGCCGCATGTCGACGGCCGCGGCCATGCGGTTCGACATGTTGTAGAACGAGGCCGTCGCGGCGATGTCCCAGATGTCGCGGTCGGAGAAGCCCGCCTCGCGCAGCGCCTGGCGATCGCCCTCCTCGATGGTGTCGGGGCGCTCGGTCAGCTTGACCGCGAAGTCGAGCATCGCCTTCTGCTTCGCCGTCAGCGCGGCGGCGCGGTAGTTCATCGCCATCTGCTCGCCCAGCGCCGGATCGCCCGAGAGCTGGCGCACGGCCGCGCCGTGCGCGGTCAGGCAGTAGTAGCACTTGTTCACCGACGACACGGCGACGGCGATCATCTCGCGCTCCAGCTTGCTCAAGCCGGAATCGCCCAGCATCAGGTCGTTGTACATGTCGGAGAAGGCGCGCAGCTTCTTCTCGTCGAAGGCGTAGGCGAGGAGCACGTTCGGCACCATGCCGAGCTTTTCCTCGCATTTGGCAAAATAGGCCCGGGTGGCCTCCGACAGCTCGCCCGAGGGCTTCAGATCGAGCGCCGTGATGCGCGTTTCCATGCGTTATCTCCCTGTCATTCTTTATTGGCACAGTGCGCCCGAGCGCTCGCCAAACGCCTTTTGTCTGCTACGATACCGGCTAACAAGAACATACGGGACAGGAAATCGCCATGGCAGTGGGCAGGAAAGCGCCGAAAGCCGAAAAACACGACAACACGGCCCGGACGCTTGCGGAATTTCTCAGACTTCGAGCGCCCGCTGAAGACCTTGCCGCCTACGACGACGCCGTGTTCGAGCGCGCCGCCGACCTCGCCAGCGAGGCGCTGTCGCGGCACCGGCGCGGCGAGAGCGTGATCGCCATCGACAACGACCCGGCGCTGCAGCGCCATGGCCGCCGGGTCAGCGCCATCACCGTCGTCAACGACAACATGCCGTTCCTGTTCGACTCGATCCTCGGCGAAATCGCCGACAGCGCCGGCGAGCCGATGCTGGTGCTGCATCCGGTGGTCCTCGTCTCGCGCGGCAAGGGCGGGGCGGCCGAGTTCGCCGGCGAGGCCGCGCCCGGCAAGGCCGACCCGGCCGTCGAGCGCGTCAGCCTGATCCACGTCCATGTGGCGCCGCTCGACGCCGAGGCGGCCGAGGCGCTGAAGGCGCGGCTGGCCTACATCCTCGGCCAGGTGCGCGCCGCAGTCGGCGACTGGAAGCCGATGCTCGCCCGCCTCGACCAGGCGATCCACGATTTCCGCTACGCGGCGCTGCCGCTCGACAAGGCCGAGGTCGCGGAGGGCATCGCCTTCCTCGAATGGCTTCGCGACGACAACTTCACCTTCCTCGGCATGCGCGAGTTCAAGTATGTCGGCGGCGAGAAGACCGGCGTGCTGGAGGTGTCGAAGAAGGCGGGGCTCGGCATCCTGACCGATCCGGGCGTGCTGGTGCTGCGGCGCGGCGCGGAGACCGTCACCACGACGCCGGAGATCCGCGCCTTCCTGCACGGCCCCGACCCGCTGATCGTCACCAAGGCCAACGCCAAGTCGGTGGTGCACCGGCGCGCCTATCTCGACTATGTCGGGGTCAAGGTGTTCGACGCCAAGGGCAAGCTGGCGGGCGAGCTGCGCATCGTCGGCCTGTTCACCTCCACCGCCTACACCAGCTCGGTGATGAACATCCCCTACCTGCGCTCCAAGGCGGGCGCGGTGATCGCCAGGTCCGGGTTCGACGCCAGCGACCATTCCGGCAAGGCACTGATGAACGTGCTCGAATCCTACCCGCGCGACGAGCTGTTCCAGATCAACGTGCCGACGCTGCGCAAGCATGCCGAGGCGATCCTGGCGCTGGGCGAGCGGCCGCGCGTGCGCGTGCTGTTCCGCGTCGACCAGTTCGACCGCTTCGTCTCAGTCCTCGTCTTCGTGCCGCGCGACCGCTACGATTCCACCGTGCGCGAGCGCATCGGCGCTTTCCTCAAGACCGCGTTCGACGGTCGTTTGTCGGCTTACTATCCGAGCTTCCCCGAAGGCGGGCTGGCGCGCGTCCACTTCATCATCGGCCGCTCGGGCGGCAAGACACCGAAGGTCGAGACCTCGGCGCTGGAGGCCGGCGTGCGCGCCATCGTCCGCACCTGGGACGACGAGCTCGCCGAGGCGGCCGGCGCCGCCGGCGCGCCGCGTGCGCTGGTCGCGCTCGCCAACCGGCTGCCGCAGAGCTACCGCAACTCGTTCACGCCGGAGGCCGCGCTGGCGGACGCCGGCTGCATCGAGGGGCTTTCGGCGGACAACCCCATCGCCATCGACTTCTACCGGGCCGACGCCGAGGACGACAATCACGCCTCGCTCAAGATCTACCACCACGGCGAGCCGGTCGGCCTGTCGCGGCGGGTGCCGCTGCTCGAGAACATGGGCTTCCGCGTCATCAGCGAGCGCACCTTCGAGATCCCCGGGGACGAGGGCGCGCCCGCGGTCTTCATCCACGACATGGAGCTGGTGAGCGGGTCGGGCAAGGCGATCGACCTCGCCGACGAGGGCGCGCTGCTCGAGGAGGTGTTCCTCTCGGTCTGGCGCGGCCAGACCGACAACGACGCCTATGCGGCGCTGGTGCAGAGCGCGGGCCTGAGGGCGCGCGAGATCCAGCTGCTGCGCGCCTACGGCCGCTACCTGCAGCAGGCCGGCATCCCGCAGAGCCAGGACTTCATCGCCGCGGCGCTGAACCGCTACCCGCAGATCGCGCGGGCGCTGTTCTCGCTGTTCGCCGCCCGGTTCGATCCGGCGGCTAAGGAGGACCGCGACGTCGCGGCCAAGCACCTGGTGGCCGCGATCGGCGACGCGCTGGAGGACGTGCCGAACCTCGACGACGACACGATCCTGCGCCGCTACCGCAACCTGATCGAATCCACCCTGCGCACCAACTACTACGCGCCCAGCGGGGAAGGCTCGCTGGCGATCAAGCTCGATTCGCGCGCCGTCGCCGGCCTGCCCGACCCGCGGCCGTGGCGCGAGATCTTCGTCTACGGGCCCGAGGTCGAGGGCGTGCACCTGCGCTACGGCCCGGTGGCGCGCGGCGGCCTGCGCTGGTCCGACCGGGCGCAGGACTACCGCACCGAGGTGCTGGGCCTCGTCAAGGCGCAGCAGGTCAAGAACGCCGTCATCGTGCCGGTGGGCGCCAAGGGCGGGTTCTTCCCGCGCCTGCTTCCCGTGGGCGGCAGCCGCGGCGAGGTATTCGCCGCCGGCCGCGCCGCCTACGTCAACTTCATCTCCAGCCTGCTCTCCGTCACCGACAATCTCGACGGTGATGCGGTCGTGCCGCCGGCCGGCGTCGAACGCCGCGACGGCGACGACCCGTATTTCGTGGTCGCGGCCGACAAGGGCACGGCGACCTTCTCCGACACCGCGAACGCGATCAGCCAGGATCACGGCTTCTGGCTCGACGACGCCTTCGCCTCGGGCGGCTCGGCCGGCTACGACCACAAGAAGATGGGCATCACTGCGCGCGGCGCGTGGGAGGCTGTCAAGCGGCACTTCCGCGAGATGAACCGCGACATCCAGAGCGAGCCCTTCACCGCGGTCGGCGTCGGCGACATGTCGGGCGACGTGTTCGGCAACGGCATGCTGCGCTCGCCCTTCACGCGGCTCATCGCCGCCTTCGACCATCGCGACATCTTCATCGACCCGGCGCCGGATGCGGCCGCTTCCTTCGAGGAGAGGAAGCGCCTGTTCGATAACCCGCAGCTTTCCTGGCAGGACTACGACCGGACGAAGATGTCGAACAGCGGCATGGTGATCTCTCGCGCCGCGAAGTCGGTGACGCTGACGCCGCAGGCGGCCGAGGCCATCGGCATGACCAAGACCACGGCCTCGCCGGCCGAGATCATGAACGCGCTCCTGAAGGCGCCGGTCGACCTGCTGTGGTTCGGCGGCATCGGCACCTATGTCCGCGGCTCCGGCGAGACGAACGCCGACGCCGGCGACCGCGCCAACGACGCGATCCGCATCACCGGGGCGGAGATCCGCGCCAAGGTGGTGGGCGAAGGCGCCAATCTCGGCATGACCCAGCGCGCGCGCATCGAGTACGGCCTTGCCGGCGGGCGCGGCAATTCGGACGCGATCGACAATTCCGGCGGGGTCAACTCGTCCGACGTCGAGGTCAACATCAAGATCGCGCTGGCGGCGGCGATGCGCAGCGGCAAGCTGGCGCGGCCGGCCCGCAACAAGCTGCTCGCCGAGATGACCGACGAGGTGGCGGCGCTGGTGCTGGCCAACAACTACCAGCAGACGCTGGCGCTGTCGCTGGCGCGGCGGCGCGGCCTCGCCGACCTCGCGCACCAGGAGCGCTTCATGCAGGCGCTGGAGGCGCGCGGCCTGCTCGACCGCGCGGTCGAGGCGCTGCCGTCGAGCGCGGCGGTGGCCGAGCGGCAGATCCGCGGCGAGCCGCTGACCCGGCCCGAGCTCGGGGTGCTGCTCGCCTATGCCAAGCTCACCCTGTTCGACGACATCGTCACCAGCGGCGTGCCGGACGATCCGCATTTCGAGGCCGACCTCTTCACCTATTTCCCGGCGAAGATGGCGAAGAAGTACGCGGAGGAGATCAGGGGCCACCGGCTGCGGCGCGAGGTCATCGCCACGCAGCTCGCCAACGACGCGGTCAACCGCGGCGGGCCGTCCTTCATCGCCCGCATGCAGGACCTGACCGGGCACACGGCGGCCGACGCGGTCGCCGCCTATGTCGTGGTGCGCGACGGCTTCCAGCTTCCCGCCCTCTATGCCGAGATCGACGCACTCGACACCCGGATCGACGGCGACGCCCAGCTCGAGCTCTACCAGTCCGTCGGGCGGCTCGTGCACACGGCGACCGCGTGGCTGCTCAAGAACGACGACGCGGGCGCGCCGCTCGGCGGCCGCATCGCCGCCC
>JAEZXF010000137.1 GCA_023419995.1 Pseudomonadota bacterium
GACTTGCCGATCGACCACCATTCCGGCGAGCCGTGCAGGCGGTAGAGCGTGTCCTTGCCGTTCTGGTAGATGTAGAGGGCGCGTGCGCCGAGCGGGTTGTTGATGCCGGGCTCCATGCCGCCCTTCCATTCCTTGGTCTTCGGGTCGTACTCGGTGGCATATTTTTTCAGGTCGGGCCGGCGCTCGATCATCTCTGCCGGCGGGTGCCAGCGCGGCCAGGGCTGCTTCCACTCGATCACGCCGTTGCCCGACCACTCGAAGCCCTGGCGGCCGAGGCCGACGCCGTAGCGGACCGCGTTGCCGCCGCGCTGGACCACGTAGAGAAAATGGTTGCCGGTATCGACCACCACCGTGCCCGGTGCCTCGCCCGTCGGGTCCGGCACGATCTGGCGGTGGAAGCGCTTGTTGATCTTGTCGAAGGGGACGGCGGGGATGGAATGGCCGCCGTCGACCACCGCCGCGTACATCGAGGCGGGAGAGCCGAGGCTGGGGGCGGGGCCGATCGCCGGCGGGCGGCTGGATCCGCTGCCGCCGCTGGTGGTGCAGCCGGCGAGCGCGGCCGAGGCGACGGACGCCGAGGCCGCGATGAGCAGCGAGCGTCTGGATAGCGAAGAAGTGCGGGTGGCGGCGGTCACGTCGGCTCCATGGAGAGGTATGCGGGCGGTTTTGAAACGGCCGGATGCGGCACGGTTTTTCCCCCTGAAACCGTGCCCGGGTCCAGCCGGGCGGAGAAGCTGTCACGAAGTTTGATCAAAACATGGATAACAAATGGCAAACGCCGGGGCGAGGGCCGGATGTTGCGCCGCGGCAACAGTGGATGACGTTCAGGTGACGGCCAGCAGCCCGTCGAGCGACGGCAGGATCAGCTCCGGCTCGTGGTCGCGGTACTCGTCGGGCTGGCCGTGGCGGTTGACCCACACGGTGCGGAAGCCGAACTTCTGCGCGCCGGCCACGTCCCACCGGTTGGACGACTGGAAGGAGATCGCGTCGGGGTAGAGGCGCCAGGCCGTGGTCACCAGGTCGTAGACCTGCGGGTCGGTCTTGAAGCGGCGAACGGCATCGACCGAGAAGATCTCGTCGACGACGATGTCGAGCGCGGCCGAGCGCACGGCGGATTCGAGCATCGCCGGCGAGCCGTTGGACAGGATCGCGATCCGCGCGCCCGATGCCTTCAGCGCCTTGAGCACCGGCGGCACCTCCGGATAGCAGTCGAGGCGCCAGTAGGCGTCGAGCAGGGTCTGGCGCAGCGCGGGGTCGGCGGACGGCACCTTCATGAAGGCGTAGTCGAGCGCTTCCTCCGTCAGCCGCCAGAAGTCGCGGTAGCTGCCCATCAACGTGCGCACCCAGGAATATTCGAGCTGCTTGGCGCGCCAGATCTCCGACAGGAGCTGGCCGTCGGGGCCGATCGCCTCGGCATGGCGGCGCACGGCCGCGTGCACGTCGAACAGCGTGCCGTAGGCGTCGAAGACGTAGGCCGAATATGTCATGGATGTTGCCTTTCGCCGGGGACTTGAACTCCAATCCGCAAGCCGGGTCAAGCAATCGCGACTGGACCGACGAAACCTTTTGCCCTGCTGGTTGACGCCGGCTTTCAAACCGCATTCGATACCTGTTCGCACAGGATATGAGCATGACAGCAAGGAATGCAGCTATGAGTCGAACCTCGCTCGCGCCAACCCGGACATGGACCTTCGTCGACGACGACTGGCACGAAGGCAATGTCGCGATTGCCGGTCCGCTCACCCATGCGTTCTGGCTCGGCTCCAGCGTGTTCGACGGCGCGCGCTGGTTCGAGGGCATCGCGCCCGATCTCGACCTGCATTGCGCCCGCGTCAACGCTTCCGCCTCCGCGCTAGGCCTCAAGCCGACCATGACGGCCGCAGAGATCGAGGCGCTGACATGGGAAGGCCTGCGCAAGTTCGACGGCGGCACCGCCGTCTACATCAAACCGATGTATTGGGCCGATGGCGGCGGCTATATGGGCGTGCCGGCCGACCCTGAAACCACCCGCTTCTGCCTGTGCCTCTTCGAATCGCCGATGCTGCCGCCCAGCGGCTTTTCCTTGACCGTATCGCCGTTCCGCCGTCCGTCCATCGAGACGATGCCGACCAACGCCAAGGCCGGCTGCCTCTATCCCAACAATGGCCGCGCAATCCTGGAAGCCAGGGCGCGCGGCTTCGACAATGCGCTTGTGCGCGATATGCTGGGCAATGTGGCCGAGACCGCCTCGTCCAACGTGTTCATGGTCAAGGACAACCATGTCTTCACGCCCGTCGCCAATGGCGCGTTTCTTTCCGGCATCACGCGCGCGCGCACCCTCACGCTGCTTGCCGCAGCCGGCTACAGGGTCAGCGAAAAGACGCTTTCGGTCGCGGACTTCATGGAGGCCGACGAAATCTTCTCGACCGGCAACCATTCGAAGGTCGTGCCCGTTACCCGCATCGAGAACCGCGATCTTCAGCCCGGCCCTGTGGCCAAGAAGGCGCGGGAACTCTATTGGGAGTGGGCGCATTGCACACCCGCGCGATAGGCGCTATGGAACATATCCCGGATGAGCGGTTGCGCCCGCGCGCACGGTGCCTATCTAGGAGT
>JAEZXF010000157.1 GCA_023419995.1 Pseudomonadota bacterium
GCGGTGCGCAATCCGAACCTCGCCCTGCACCTCCTGCCGCTCGGCAATGTCGGCCAGATCCAGCCCGTCCAGGCGAACCTGCGCATGCGCTGGTCGGTCGACCGGGCAGTGCAGGGCGCCGACTACGTCGTCAACCTCGTCGGCATCCTGCACGAGAGCGGCCGCCAGAGCTTCAACGCGGTGCAGGACTTCGGCGCCCGCGCCGTCGCCGAGGCCGCGCGCGCCGCGGGTGCCAGGCTGGTCCACGTCTCCGCCATCGGCGCCGACGCCGCGTCCTCCGTCCGCTATGCCCGCACCAAGGCGGCGGGCGAGAAGGCCGTCTTCGACACCGTCAAGGACGCCGTCGTCTTCCGCCCGTCGATCGTGTTCGGTCCCGAGGACCGCTTCTTCAACCGCTTCGCCGGCATGGCGCGCTACTCGCCCGTCCTGCCGCTGATCGGCGGCGGCGCGACGAAGTTCCAGCCCGTCTATGTCGGCGACGTCGCCGAGGCCGTCGCCCGCGCCGTCGACGGCGAGGTGGCGGGCGGCCGCGTCTACGAGCTGGGCGGCCCCGAGGTGCGCAGCTTCCGCCAGCTGATCGAGGAGGTGCTCGGCGTCGTCGGCCGCAAGCGCCTGCTGGTTTCGGTGCCGTGGTGGGTGGCGAAGATCCAGGGCCGTATCCTCGGCCTGCTGCCCAACCCGATGCTGACCGCCGACCAGGTCGAGCTGCTGAAGACCGACAACGTCGTCTCCGAGGCGGCGCGCAGGGAGGGCCGCACCCTCGAGGGGCTCGGCATCACGCCGCAGGCGACCGAATCGATCCTGCCGACCTATCTGTGGCAGTACCGGGCCGCGGGCCAGTTCACCAAGACCACCGTGGCGTAGGACAAGCCCCGCCTTGGACACGCTCGCCGCGCTCCTGCCCGAGGGCCTCGGCGCGGGCGTCGCGCTGCTGCTCGTCGTCGCCTCCTTCTTCACCTCGGCGCTGACCGCCGCCTTCGGCGTCGGCGGCGGGGTGGCGATGCTGGCGCTGATGGGCCTGTTCATCCCGGTCGCGGCGCTCATTCCCGTCCACGGCGCGGTGCAGCTCGGGTCCAACACCGGCCGGGCCTGGCATCAGCGCGCCCATGTGCGGCGCGACATCTTCGGCCCGTTCATCGCCGGCTCGCTGGTCGGCGCGGCGGCCGGCGCGTTCGTCGTCGTCCAGCTTCCCGACGCGCTGCTGAAGCTGGTGCTCGGCTTCTTCGTCATCGCCGTGACGTGGGCGAGGATCCCCGGCTTCGACAGGCTCTCGCGCGCCGGCCTCGCCATCGGCAGCGCCGTCACCGCGCTGGTGACGATGTTCGTCGGCGCGACCGGGCCGCTGCTGTCGGCCTTCTTCGCCCAGCTGATGCGCGACGACCGCAAGGCGCACGTCGCCACCCATGCGGCGGGCATGACCGTGCAGCACTTCCTCAAGGTGGTGGTGTTCGGTTTCGCCGGCTTCGCCTTCGCCGCCTGGCTGCCGCTGATCGCGGTGATGATCGCCTCGGGCTATCTCGGCACGGTCTACGGCAGCGCCTGGCTGGAGCGCTTGCCGGAGGAGATCTTCCGCCGCTGGTTCCGGGTCGGCATCACGCTCCTGGCGCTCGACATGATCCGCCGCGGCCTGACGGCGTATCTCTGAGCGTCAGCCCCAGACGAGCAGCGCGGCCAGCCCGAGCGTGCCGACGAGGATGCGCCACCACGCGAACGGCGCGTAGCCGCGCCGCGAGACGAAATCGAGAAGCTGCCGCACCACCAGCACCGCCGCGACGAAGGCGCAGACGAAGCCCGTTGCGATGATCGGCAGGTCGGTGGCCGAGAGCGCGTCGCGGTTCTTGTAGAGGTCGTAGGCGAAGGCGCCGGCCATGGTCGGCATGGCGAGGAAGAAGGAGAACTCCGCCGCCGAGCGCTTGTCGGCGCCGAGGAGCAGGCCGCCGACGATGGTCGCGCCCGAGCGCGACACGCCGGGCACCATGGCGAGGCACTGGAACAGGCCGATGCGGAAGTAGACCGACAGCGGGAACCGCGAGGCGTCGGTGTATTTCGGCGCGGCCGTGCGGCGGTCGACCCACAGCAGGACGAAGCCGCCGAGGATGAGCATGACGCAGATCAGCACCGGCGTCTCGAACAGCACCTCCTTGATGAAGCCGTGCGCCAGCGCGCCGATCACCGCTGCGGGCAGGAAGGCGATGAGGATGCCGGCGACGAAGGTCCGGGTCGCGCGGTCGGACGGCAGCTTGACCAGCATGTCCCAAAGCCGCGCGAAATAGACCGACAGGATGGCGAGGATCGCGCCGAGCTGGATCAGCACCTCGAACGCCTTGCCGGTGGACTGGAAGCCCATGAAGTGCCCGGCGAGAAGGATGTGGCCGGTGGAGGAGACGGGAATGAACTCGGTCAGCCCTTCGAGGATGCCGAGAAGCGCGGCCTCGACGATCGTCTGTTCGCTCATTCGCGTCTCCGTGCCTTCCAGGGCCGTTCGCCCGAGGCTTGCTTGTCAGGGGGTGGATGAGCGCCTATAGGACGGGGCTGGCCCGGCGCCCGACTCAGGAAGAAGTCCTCGAAAACGGGTCCGAGACTTAGCCCCCCGGCCTCAAAAAAGCCAGAGCGTTGCGTTCCCGAATAGCCATGCTGACCCTGTTCCACCATCCGTTGTTTGCCGCCTGCCGCTTCGTGCGCCTCTCCTTCGGCGAGTATGGCGAGGAGCTGGCGCTGATCGAGGAGAAGCCGTGGCAGCGGCGCAGGGAGTTCCTGGCGCTGAACCCGGCGGCGACGCTGCCGGTGCTGCTCGCCGAGGGCGACCACCCGGTCGTCGGCGCGACGGTGGTTGCCGAGTATCTCGACGAGACGCGCGGCGTGCTCAAGCGCGACCGCCGGCTGATGGCCGAGGATCCGCTGGCGCGCGCCGAGATCCGCCGGCTGGTCGACTGGTACCTGGTCAAGCTCGAGGCCGACGTCGCCCGCCATCTGGTGCGCGAGCGGGTGCTGAAGCCGGTGATGGGCGCGGAGTTCGGCGGCGGCTCGCCCGATTCGGCGGCCATCCGCGCCGCGCGCGCCAACATCCGCCAGCACATGAAGTACACCAACTGGCTCGCCGGCACCCGCAACTGGCTTGCCGGCACCCGGCTTTCCTATGCCGACATGGCCGCCGCCGCCGCGCTGTCGGTGCTCGACTATCTCGGCGAGATCGCCTGGGCCGACTATCCGGCAGCCAAGGACTGGTACACCCGCATGAAGTCGCGGCCGTCCTTCCGCCCCCTTCTCTCCGACAGGGTGCGCGGGCTGTCGCCGGCCTCGCATTACGGCGACCTGGACTTCTGATGGCCGGGGCACCGGGCCATTCTTCCGCATTCAAGCCCTCCACAGACCGGCTTCGCGCCTTCATCGACGCCGAGGCGAGGAGGCTCGGCTTCGACGCCGTCCGGGTGACGGCGCCCGATTCCACCCCCTTCGTGCCGGGTCGCCTCGCCGAATATGTCGAGAAGGGCCATCACGGCACCATGGAGTGGATGGCCGAGACCGCGGCCCGCCGCGGCGACCCGCGCATCCTGTGGCCCGACGTGCGCTCCGTGATCATGCTCGCCATGAACTACGGCCCCGACCGCGACCCGCTGGAGCTGCTCGAAAGGAGGGACCGCGGCGCGATCTCGGTCTACGCCCGCCACCGCGACTATCACGACATCATCAAGGGCCGGCTGAAGGAGGTGGCGCAGAAGCTCGCCGCCCGCACCGGCGCCGAGGTGAAGGTGTTCGTCGACACCGCGCCGGTGATGGAGAAGCCGCTTGCCGCCGCCGCCGGCATCGGCTGGCAGGGCAAGCACACCTGCCTCGTCAGCCGCGAGTTCGGCGCCTGGCTGTTCCTCGGCTCGATCTTCACCACGGCCGAGCTTCCGCCGGACGAGGCCGAGGGCGACCGCTGCGGCTCGTGCCGGGCCTGCCTCGACATCTGCCCGACCGGCGCCTTTCCCGCGCCCTACCAGATCGACGCGCGCCGCTGCATCTCCTACCTCAACATCGAGCTGAAGGGGCCGATCCCGCGCGAGTTCCGCAAGGCGATCGGCAACCGCATCTACGGCTGCGA
>JAEZXF010000175.1 GCA_023419995.1 Pseudomonadota bacterium
ATGCAGATGCGTCCGGGCGATGCCGGCCGTTCCCAGCCTTCCGGCCTTTTCCGGCGCGTCCGCGCAGGAGGCCCGCATCACCGGCAGCCGCTGCAGCAGCTCCAGCTCGTCGGGGTCGAGGTCGCGCGCATCGGCGAGCAGGCAGTTCTGCGGCTCGACCGGCCGGAAGCCCGGGATCGCCCGCGCCATCGGCCGCCAGCACAGCCCCAGCGCCACGGCGAGGGCCATGCCGTCGAGAAAGCCGTAGGCTGAGGTCTCGGGCGTGTTGAGGTCACCGTGCTGATCGAACCAGACGATGGAATCGGCCCGCTCGCCGGCCACGGCGCCGGCGGCCGTCAGGCAGTTTCCCGCCAGCACGACGGGAAAGCGGCCGGCGTCGAGGCTGGCGGACACCTGGGCGGCGACGGCGGCGCAGACCGCGAAGCCGGTCGCGATCTCCCGTTCCTGCGCGTCGCCCACGGCGCCGATGTCCTCGACGGCGACGTCGTGGCCGTGCCGGGCGAGCTCGTCCGCCAGACCCGCGGCCACGAGGGCACCCGGACCGCGGCCGAAGCCGGCGTCGCGGTGGCCACTGTCGTAGGGCGCGATGACGACCGAGACCTTCATGGGCGCGGTCCCGCGACGTGCTCCTTCGCCTTCCGCAGCACCGCCAGCGCCTCCTGCGCGTCGATGCGGCCGTCGTAGAGCGCCCGGCCGGAGATCGCGCCTTCGAGGCGGCGGGCATCCGGCATGGTCATGCGCACGATGTCGGCCATCGAGGCCAGCCCGCCCGAGGCGATGACGGGAATGGACACGGCCTCGGCCATGTCGATGGTGGCGTCCCAGTTGATGCCGGCGAGCACGCCGTCGCGGTCGATGTCGGTGTAGACGATCGCCGCGACGCCGGCACCCTCGAACTTCTGCGCCAGCTCGATCGCGCCGAGCGTCGAGGCCTCCGCCCAGCCCTCGACCGCGACCTTGCCGCCGCGGGCGTCGATGCCGACGGCGATCCTGCCGGGAAACGCCTTGCAGGCGGCCCGGACCAGGTCGGGATCGCGCACGGCGACGGTGCCGAGGATGACGCGCGCCAGCCCCTTCTCCAGCCATGCCTCGATATGGGCGAGCGTGCGGATGCCGCCCCCGAGCTGCACCGGGTTCCGCGTCGCCTTGAGGATCGCCTCGACCGCCGCGCCGTTGCGGCTCTCGCCGGCGAAGGCGCCGTCGAGGTCGACCACGTGCAGCCATTCGAAGCCCTGCTCCTCGAAGGCGCTGGCCTGCGCGGCCGGATCCTCGTTGTAGACGGTCGCGCTCGCCATCTCGCCGAGCTTGAGGCGCACGCAGCGGCCTTCCTTGAGGTCGATCGCGGGGAAGAGGATCATCGGGTCATACACCTTCGACAATGACGAGGCGCGCCGTGGCGCAGGGTTTGCGCAGCGCGAGGGCGGCCTGGTATTCGGGCGAGCGGTAGCATTCGAGGGCGATGTCGTAGCTGTCGAACTCGATCACGACATGGCGCGTGCCGGCCGGCTCCTCCGGCTGTTCGTTGCGGCCGCCGCGGACGACGAACCGCGCGCCGTACTTGTCGAAGGCGACAGCGTTGGCCGCGACGTAGGCCTTGTACTCCTCGGGGTCGCTGACGTCGACCAGCCCGATCCAGTAGCCCTTCTTCATCATGCCTCCTCGCAGCCGGCGGTCTTCTCGTAGCGCAGCTCGCCATCGCCGGCGGAACCGGCCATGCGCCATCCCAGCCGCCGGCAGAAGCCGTGCGCGCGAATGTCCGCATCCGCTCCGGTATTGAGCCATATGGTGCCGTGGTCGCGAAACAGACAGCGCTCGGCCTCGGCCATCAGGGCGCGGCCGAGGCCACGCCCCTCGAAGCCCGGCCGCACGAACATGGCGAAGACGCAGCCTTCCCCGTTGTCGGCCATGGCGAAGGCGGCCGGCTCGCCGTTGACTTCGGCAAGCCATGCGCGGGCATCGGCCTCGAGCGCGGCCCTCACGGATTCCAGCGTGACGCCGACGCCGGCGAGCTCTTCCAACGTCATGGCGTTCTCGGTGACGCTGAGACAGACATCGAACAGCACCGGCACGTCCGACGGGCCGGCGGCGCGCAGCGACGCCGTGCTCACGGCTTCCATCGCAAAAAATTCGCGATCAGCGCCAGGCCGAGCGCCTGGCTCTTCTCCGGGTGGAACTGGGTGCCGGCCCGGTTGCCGTCGACGACGGCGGCCGTCACCGGCCCGCCATAGTCGGTCACGGCGAGAACCTGGTCGTCGCGCGTGGCGTCGAGATGGTAGGAATGGACGAAATAGGCGTGCAGCCCGGTCTCGCCGGTCGGGATGCCGGCGAAGAGCGGGTGGGAATGTTTCACGTGAATCGTGTTCCAGCCGATCTGCGGGATCTTCAGCGACGGGGCGGACGGGGTGATCTCCTTGACGTCGCCGGCGATCCAGCCGAAGCCGCGGGTCACCGTCTTCTCCAGCCCGCGCTCCGACATCAGCTGCATGCCGACGCAGATGCCGAGGAACGGCCGGCCCTTCGCGGTCGCGACCTCCTCGACGGCCGCGACCATGCCGGGCACGGCGTCGAGGCCGGCGCGGCAGTCGGCATAGGCGCCGACGCCCGGCAGGACGATGCGGTCGGCGGTGGCGACGCGGTCGGCGTCCGAGGTCAGCTCGATCTCGGCGACGATGCCGGCCTCGCGCGCGGCGCGCTCGAACGCCTTGGTCGCGGAGCGAAGGTTGCCGGAACCGTAGTCGATGATGGCGACGCGCATGTCAGCTTTTCCCGGGATAGGCGAAGAGGCCGAGCGCCGGACCAACCTCGCGGCGCGGCGCGGCGGACGGCACGGCCGGCATGGCGGCGGGCCGCAGGAGAGGGGCCTCGCCCGGCTCGCCGGCCCCGCTTTCGGCCTCGGCCAGATAGCGGATCTCGGCGTCGGCGGCGTTCGCCGCCTCGACCACGCCCCATTCGCGCCAGCCGCGTCGGCGATAACGCGCGAGCCTAAGCGCCGCGCCCTCCAGCCCGACATAGACGGAGACGAGAAGCGACAGGACCGGCGCGGCGCTGCCGAGCCCGGCCACCGAGCCGAGGGCGGAAAGCGCCGCCGTCACCACGACGACGGCCAGCGCCTCCAGCCACAGCCGGTGGAACAGCAGCCACACGGCCGGCAGCACGAAGGCGAGGAAATGGAAGCCGTCGCGCACGAGGACGGCGCGGTCTTCCGCGCCCTCCGCGGCCGACGGCTCCATCACGACATAGCTGGCCATGGCGCTCGCCCTATCCGTTCAGCGTGCCCTTGGTGGACGGGATCGCGCCTTCCTGGCGCGGGTCGGGCTCGACCGCCGAACGCAGCGCGCGGGCGACGGCCTTGAAGCAGGTCTCGGCGATGTGATGGTTGTTGGCGCCGTAGTGGTTGGTCACGTGCAGGGTGATGCCGGCGTTCTGGGCAAGCGCCTGGAAGAACTCCCGCACCAGCTCGGTGTCGAAGGTGCCGATCTTCGGCGCGGAGAACGCGACCTGCCAGACGAGGAACGGCCGGCCCGACACGTCGAGCGCGGCGCGCGTCAGCGTCTCGTCCATGGCGAGGTCGATCGAGGCGTAGCGGGAGATGCCGCGCCGCTCGCCGAGCGCGCGGGCGATGGCCTGGCCGAGCGCGATGCCGGTGTCCTCGACCGTGTGGTGGTCGTCGATGTGCAGGTCGCCCCTGGCCTCGACCGTCATGTCGATCAGCGAATGGCGGGAAAGCTGGTCGAGCATGTGGTCGAAGAAGCCGACCCCGGTCGAGATCTACGAGACGCCCTAGCCGTCGAGATCGACGCTGACCGCGATCTCGGTTTCCTTGGTCCTGCGCGAAACGCTCGCCGTGCGTCCGGCCATGGTCGCAATCCTTCTGTCCAGAAAGCGAAGGCGTCTTAACAGCATGCCCCGCCGATGGAAAGCGCGACCGTGCGCGGGCTTTGCATTCGCGTCGCCGGCACATACATAAGCGCCGATGAAAACTGCCTGGGCGGCGGCGCTTCCACGGCCGGCCGAAGACGGGATCGGAGCTGATATGTCGAACGATCTTTCCATGCACGCGACGACGATCGTCACCGTGCGCAAGAACAACAAGGTGGTGATCGCCGGCGACGGCCAGGTCAGCCTCGGCCAGACCATCATGAAGGGCAACGCCCGCAAGGTGCGCCGCATCGGCAACGGCAGCGTCATCACCGGCTTCGCCGGGGCGACCGCCGACGCCTTCACCCTGCTCGAGCGGCTCGAGGCCAAGCTGGAGCACTATCCCGACCAGCTGATGCGCGCCGCGGTCGAGCTGGCCAAGGACTGGCGCACCGACCGCTACCTGCGGCGGCTCGAGGCGATGATGCTGGTCGCCGACAAGAACGTGACGCTGGCGCTGACCGGAACCGGCGACGTGCTCGAGCCCGAGCACGGCGTGATGGCGATCGGCTCGGGCGGCAACTACGCGCTGGCGGCGGCGCGGGCGCTGATGGACACCGACCGGAGCGCCGAGGAGATCGCGCGCAAGGCGATGGAGATCGCCGCCGACATCTGCGTCTACACCAACGGCAACTTCGTCGTCGAAACGCTCGATGCCGATTGAGGCAGGCCGCATCGGCTTCACGCCGGTGACGCCGGACCACTACGCGCTCCTGCGCGGCTGGCTCGAACGGCCGCACATGCGCGAATGGTGGGGCGATCCCGACGAGGAGCTCGGCTTCATCCGCGACATGGCGGAAGGGCGCGACACGACCCGGCCCTTCCTCATCCTGCTCGACGGCGAGCCGGTCGGCTACATCCAGTACTGGTTCGTCGGCGAGCACCAGACCGACCGATGGACGGCGGACCATCCGTGGCTCCTCGACCTGCCGGCCGACGCCGTCGGCGTCGACCTGTCGATCGGCGATCCCGCGCGGCTGTCGCAGGGCATCGGGTCGGCGGCGCTGTCGGCATTCGTGCGCATCCTGCGCGGCGAGGGCCGCACGACCATCGTCATCGATCCGGATCCGCGCAATCTCCGCGCGGTGCGCGCCTACGAGAAGGCCGGCTTCCGCGTCATCCCGGCGCTTGCCGGGCGCAGCGGCGACGCGCTGCTGATGCAGCATCGGCCGGACGCATGATGACAGGGCGCGCTCCGCGACCCATAGTGCGCACGGACAACCGGCGCCGGGGGGCAGATTTGATCAGCGACGAGACGCTCGAGAACGCCGTGGCGACGGGCGTGATTACGGCCCTGCAGCGCGACCGGCTCCGGGCGCTGGAGCGGGGGCATGTGCCGCAGGTCGACGACGACGGCGCCGTCGAGGAGAACCTGCGCCTGATCGGCGGCGGCAACGACCTCTTCGTCACCGTCGGCACGGTGCTGCTGACGGCCGGCTTCTACTTCGTGCTGACGACGCTGATGCCGGGCGAGACGCTGTGGATCGCCGGCCTGATCGCGATCTTCTCGTGGGCGGTCGCCGAGATCGTCACCCGGCAGCACCGGATGAAGCTGTCCTCGACCGTCCTCAGCCTGGTCTTCGTCGCGGCGACGGCCGTGGCGCTGATGCTGGTCGCGCAGGCGCGCTACCCGATCCGCATGCCGGAGACGATGTGGCAGCTTCTCGGCCTCAGGGGCATGGTGGCCCCCGCCGGCTACCTCTTCCTCGGCGGCATCATCGGCGCGGCCGTCGTCTACTTCCTGCGCTTCCGGGTGCCGGTGCTCGCCGGCGTCGTCGCGGTGGCGGCGACGCTGCTCGCCTTCCTCCAGACCGCGCTGTTCCTCTATGACGGCGTCGCCGCCGGCGCGGTGACGGCGCCGCGGGTGGAGGAACTGCCCGAGCTGATGCGCGCCGCGCTCTACATGCCGCTCGTCTGCGGGCTGGCGGTCTTCGCGACGGCGGTGGCGCTCGACATCCACGACCGCGAGCGGCGCACCATCTGGTCCGATTGCGCCTTCTGGCTGCACGTCGTGTCGGCGCCGATGCTGGTCCATCCGCTGTTCATCATGGCCACGGGGCAGGACGCCGTCTTCGGCCGGATCGAGCCGGGCGCCGACGCGACGGTCATGCTGGCGGCGCTCATCGTCGGCTTCGTCTACGTTGCGCTCGCCATCGACCGGCGGTCGCTGCTGGTACCGACGCTGGCCTATTTCGGCTCGCTCGGCATCTACTACCTGGTTGATACGGCGGCCAACAGCACCGGCATTCCGCCCTTCGCGCTCATCCTGCTGGCGGTCGGGGCGCTGATCATCTTCTTCGGCGCCGGCTGGCAGCGCATCCGCCGCTTGATCGTCGGCTCGACGCTCCCCACATCCCTGCTCGACAGGCTTCCCCCAATCAAGGCTCAGGCATACCGTTCACGATGACCAATTTTTCCCCCCGCGAGATCGTCTCGGAACTCGACCGCTACATCATCGGCCAGAAGGACGCCAAGCGCGCCGTCGCCATCGCGCTGCGCAACCGCTGGCGCCGCCAGCAGCTGGAAGGCCAGATGCGCGAGGAGGTGATGCCGAAGAACATCCTGATGATCGGCCCCACCGGCGTCGGCAAGACCGAGATCTCGCGCCGGCTGGCGCGGCTGGCGGGCGCGCCCTTCATCAAGGTCGAGGCGACCAAGTTCACCGAGGTCGGCTATGTCGGCCGCGACGTCGAGCAGATCATCCGCGACCTGGTCGAGGTGGCCATCGGCCTCGCCCGCGAGAAGATGCGCGAGGACGTCAAGGCGCGCGCCCACATCAACGCCGAGGAGCGGGTGCTGGAGGCGCTGGTCGGCAAGACGGCGAGCCCGGCGACGCGCGATTCGTTCCGCCGCAAGCTGCGCGACGGCGAGCTGGACGACCGGGAGATCGAGGTCGAGGTGGCCGACACCGGCTCGCCGATCCCCGGCTTCGAGATTCCCGGCATGCCGGGCGGCAATGTCGGCATGATCAACATCGGCGACATGCTGCAGAAGGCGATGGGCGGGAACCGCACCCGGACGCGCAAGACCACGGTCAAGGAATCCTACGACCTGCTGATCAACGACGAATCGGACAAGCTGCTCGACCAGGACGAGGTGGTGGCGCGCGCGCTTTCGGCCACTCAGAACGACGGCATCGTCTTCCTCGACGAGATCGACAAGGTGGCAGCACGCAGCGACATCTCCGGCGGCCCCTCGCGCGAGGGCGTGCAGCGCGACCTGCTGCCGCTGGTCGAGGGCACGACGGTGGCGACCAAGTACGGGCCGGTGAAGACGGACCACATCCTGTTCATCGCCTCCGGCGCCTTCCACGTCTCGAAGCCGTCGGACCTGCTGCCGGAGCTCCAGGGCCGCCTGCCGATCCGCGTCGAGCTCAGGGCGCTCGACAAGGACGATTTCCGCCGCATCCTGACCGAGACCGAGGCGAGCCTGATCAAGCAGTACGTGGCGCTGATGGCCACGGAAGGCGTGACGCTCGCCTTCACCGACGACGCCATCGACCGGCTGGCCGGCATCGCCGTCGACCTGAACGCCAGCGTCGAGAACATCGGCGCGCGGCGGCTGCAGACGGTGATGGAGCGGGTCCTCGACGACATCTCCTTCACCGCGCCCGACCGGTCCGGCTCGGAGGTGACGATCGACGCCGCGTTCGTCGACAAAAATGTCGGCGATCTCGCCAAGAACACGGATTTGTCCCGATTCATCCTGTAAGGGGAAGCCTGGGCAAGGGCGGCGGCCGGCCGGCGAGCGGGTTCTGACACGAGAGTGAACGGGCAGACCCTCGACTCGGGCGGCGACGGCACCTAATTTGCCCGTCCCGCCGATCGTCCCTCGGAAGCCAAGAATGAAGCTTGCCCCCCGGCTCCTTGCGTTTGTCCTCATCGCCGCCGCGGCCGTGCCGGCGACGGC
>JAEZXF010000209.1 GCA_023419995.1 Pseudomonadota bacterium
TCTGCAACCTTTGGACGCCGCGGGAGCGGCGCCTGGAAGGCGGGACCGTGCTCGAGATCATCTTCGTTTCGACGCTGAACGGCGTCCTCTACGGCATGCTGCTGTTCCTGATGGCCAGCGGCCTCACCGTCATCTTCAGCATGATGGGCGTGCTGAACCTCGCCCATGCCAGCTTCTACATGCTGGGGGCGTTCTTCGGCTTCGAGATCAGCCGCCGGCTGGGCTTCTGGCCGGCGCTGGTGATCGCGCCCGTCCTCGTCGGGATGATCGGCATGGCGGTCGAGCGCTACGGGCTGCGCCGCGTGCACAGGCACGGCCACGTCGCCGAGCTGCTCTTCACCTTCGGCCTGACCTTCGTCATCAAGGAGGTGGTGGAGATGGTGTGGGGCAAGCTGCCGGCCGACTACCGCGTGCCGCCGGCGCTCGACTTCTCCGCCTTCACGCTGTTCGCCAGCAACTACCCCGCCTTCAAGCTGTTCGTGCTCCTGATCTCGATGGCGATCTTCCTCGCCATGCTGATGGTCGTGCGCTACACGCGCATCGGCCTGATCGTCCAGGCCGCTCTCACCCATCCCGGCATGGTCGGCATGCTCGGCCACAACGTCGACCGCGTCTTCATGCTGGTCTTCGGCGTGGGCGTCGGGCTCGCCGCCGTCGCCGGCGTCATCGCCGGGCCGATCCTCGTCACCCAGTCGAACATGGCGGGCCTGCTCGGGCCGATCCTGTTCGTGGTCGTGGTGGTCGGCGGCCTCGGCTCGCTCGGCGGTGCGCTGGTCGCCTCGCTGCTGATCGGCCTCGTGCAGACCTTCGCGGTGGCCTTCAACGTCTCGCTCGCCGACCTCTTCGGCAACACGGCGGTCGCCGCGGTGCTGTCGGTCTGGCTGAGCGACATCTGGCGGGTGACGGTGGCGCAGGTCGCGCCGATCCTGCCCTACCTGCTGCTGGTGCTGATCCTGATCTTCCGGCCGCGCGGCCTCATGGGGACGCGAGACACATGACCCACGCCCGCACCCTTTCCCGTCCCGCCGGCAGGGCCGGCAGCCGCTCCGGCGTCCTCGTCCGCTACGCGGTCTGGATCGCGCTGGCGGCCGCGCTGCTCCTGCTGCCCTACGCGTTCGGCTCGCGGCTGGCGCTCTCCACCATGAGCCTGATGGGGACGATGATCATCTTCGCCCTGTCCTACAACATGCTGCTGGGGCAGACGGGGCTGCTGTCCTTCGGCCATGCCGTGTTCTTCGGCCTCGGCGGCTTCGTCACCGTGCATGTGCTCAACATGGCGGGCGCGGGCGGCTGGCCGGTGCCGCTGCCGCTGTTCCCGGTGATCGGCGGCCTGGGCGGGCTGTTCTTCGGCGTCCTCTTCGGGGCGGTGGCCACGAAACGGGCCGGCACGGCCTTCGCCATGATCACGCTCGGCATCGGCGAGCTCGTCGTCTCGAGCGCGCTCATCCTGCGCCGCTTCTTCGGCGGCGAGGAGGGCATCACCACCGACCGCACCGAGGTGATGCAGGTCTTCGGCTACGGTTTCGGGCCGCAGCTTCAGGTCTACTACCTGATCGCGGCATGGTGCCTGGTGTCGATCGCGGCGATGTACGCCATCACCCGCACGCCGTTCGGCCGCATCTGCAACGCGGTGCGCGACAACCCGCAGCGCACCGCCTTCATCGGCTACGACACGGGCACGGTGCGCTTCATCGCCTTCAGCCTGTCCGGCCTGTTCGCGGGCATCGCCGGCGGGCTGTCGGCGATCAATTTCGAGATCATCAACGCGGCGCAGATGGGCGCGGTGGAATCCGGCGCGGTCATCCTGATGACCTATATCGGCGGCGTCGGGAACTTCGCCGGTCCGATCATCGGCGCGATCCTGGTGACGTGGCTCCAACTCATGCTGAGCGACGCGACCAAGGTGTGGCCGCTCTATGTCGGGCTGCTGTTCATCGGCATGGTCATGTTCGTGCCGGGTGGCATCGCCGGCCTCGTCGCCATGCAGGCGCCGCTGGTGGCGGCGCGCAGACTGCACCGCGTGCTGCCCTTCTACCTGCTGGCGCTGGTTCCGGGGGTCGTCGCCGTGGTCGGGCTGAGCGTGCTGATCGAGACCAGCCACCAGTTCAGCATCCGCGCCGCCTACGGCCCGGGCCTGACGCTCTACTCCATCCCCTTCGACGTCACTTCACCGCTGCCCTGGCTGGTCGGGCTGGGGCTGGCGGCAGGCGGGACGTGGCTGTTCCTGCGGGCCGCGCGGCTCGCCCGCAACGCCTATGACGAGGCCGTCGCCGAGGGGAGGGAAGGATGAACGCCACCGACGCGACCCCGGCCATCGAGCTTGCCGGGCTGCGCAAGAGCTTCGGCCCGATGGAGATCATCCGCGGCGTCGATCTCGTCGTCCGCGAGGGCGAGCGGCACGCCGTCATCGGACCGAACGGCGCCGGCAAGTCGACGCTGTTCCATTTGATCAGCGGCCACTACCTGCCGAGCGGCGGCGCCATCCGCCTGCGCGGCGAGAGCATCGCCGGGATGCCGCCGCAGCTCATCAACCGGCGCGGCCTGTCGCGCAGCTTCCAGGTGACGAACATCTTCCCGCGGCTCAGCGTGTGGGAGAACGTGCGCTGCGCCACGCTGTGGGCGCTCGGCCACAGATACTCGTTCTGGCGCGACGTCGACCGCCTCGACGACGTCAGCCGGCGCACCGAGGAGATCCTGTCGGAGATCGACCTTCTCGACCGCTGGCGCACGCCGGCCGGCGTCCTCACCTATGGCGAGCAGCGGGCGCTGGAGATCGGCCTCACCATCGCCGGCAATGCCGACGTGCTGCTGCTCGACGAGCCGACCGCCGGCATGAGCCATGCCGAGACCGAGCGCGTGGTGGCGCTGATCCGCAAGGTCAGCGAGAACCGCACCCTGCTGATGATCGAGCACGACATGCATGTGGTGTTCGGTCTCGCCGACCGCATCTCGGTGCTGGTCTACGGCGAGGTCATCGCCTCCGACACGCCCGAGCGCATCAAGGCCAATGCCGCCGTGCAGCAGGCCTATCTCGGAACGGAGGCCGCGTGATGCTCAGGGTGCGCGACCTTCACGCCTATTACGGCAAGAGCCACATCCTGCAGGGCGTCGACCTCGACGTCGGCGACAACGAGATCGTCAGCATCCTGGGGCGGAACGGCGTCGGCCGCTCGACCACGCTCAAGGCGATCATGGGCGACCCGCAGCCGCGCGGCGAGATCAGCTTCCGGGGCAAGCCCGTCGCCGGCCGCAAGCCGCACGAGATCGCGCATATGGGCATCGGCTTCGTGCCGGAGGAGCGTGCCATCTTCCCGACGCTGACGGTGGAGCAGAACCTGCTCCTCGGCATCAAGAACGGGCAGGACGGCGGCCGCTGGAGCATCGACGAGACGTGGCGGCTGTTTCCGCAGCTGAAGGAGCGCGCCAGCGCGCCGGGCGGCGCGCTTTCCGGCGGCGAGCAGCAGATGCTGACCATCTGCCGCACGCTGATGGGCGATCCCGACCTGATCATGATCGACGAGCCGACGGAGGGGCTGGCGCCGCAGATGGTCGAGCGCATCGGCGAGCTGCTGCAGGAGATCGCCCGGCGCGGCATCTCCATCCTGCTGGTCGAGCAGCGGCTGGTCATCGCCATGCGCATCTCGCACCGCGTCTACGTGATGGGGCACGGGCGCATCGTGTTCGAGGTCACGCCCGCCGACCTTCTCGCCAGCGAGAACGTCCGCCGCGAATGGCTTGAAGTGTGAGGCGGCCGGGACGATGATGCCGGGCAGGGGAGCGACGACGAGGGAGGCGATGCCAGTGCCTCAGCAGGGCGCCGGCAGGAGGAACATGCTCGAGCGCGTCGTCGCCGCGACGACGCTCGCTCTCATCGTCGTCTTCTCGCTCGCCATAGACGGCTTCGCCACGCTCGGGAACTTCCGCGTCGTGCTGTCGAACTCGGCCTCGCTCGCCGTGCTCGGCTGCGGCATGGCCGTGGTCATCGTCTCGCGCGGGCTCGACCTGTCGCTGATCGCGCAGATGGTGGCGGGGGCGACCATCTTCGGCATCCTGATCAGCAACGGCGGGGCGGCGCCGGTGGCGCTCGTCGCCGCCGTCGCCGCCATGGCGCTGACCGGCCTCGCGAACGCCTGGCTGATCGCCTATGTCGAGATCCCGGCCATGCTGGCGACGCTGGCCTCGTCGATGTTCGTGGTCGGCCTGCTGCGCTTCGCCATCCTGCGCGGCGAGTATCTGCTCCTCCTGCCGAAGTCGGACCCGACGGTCGCCTTCCTTGCCGGCAACATCCTACCCGGCATCTCCGTGCCGGTGGCGCTGATGGCGGCGACGCTGGCGGCGAGCTGGTTCCTGCTCAATCGCTCGTCCGCGGGGCGGGTGATCTATGCCATGGGCGACAATTTCCAGGCCGCGCGCCTTGCCGGCCTGCCCGTGCGGACGACGACCATCGTCGTCTACGTGTTCGCCGCCTTCACGGCCCTGACGGCCGGGCTGATCATGGCGGCGGCCAGCGGCGCTGTCGACTTCCGCACCGTGACCAACGGCACGCTGCTCTTCGACGTCATCCTCGTCGTGGTGCTGGGCGGCATCCCGCTCCGGGGCGGGCGGGGCGGGGTGCGCAACATCATCGTCGGCGTCGCGCTGGTCGCAGTCTTGCGCAACGGCATGACGCTGATGAACTTCACGACGCAGACGCAGGACATGTTGAGGGGGCTGGTCCTGCTGACGGCGATCGTCACCGACAACTACCTCAATCCCAGAGACGCGGAGACGGATACGGTCGGCGATCTCTGAACGATGCCATGCAACCAGGGAGGAAAGCATGTTGTTCAAGTTGGGAAGCAGAATTCTGGCGACGGCGGCGGCGGTTCTGATGGGCGCCGGCGCGCTCGTCGGAACGGGGACGACCGCCCGGGCGGACAGCGACATCGCCGGCAAGAAGGTGATCTTCGTGCCGATCTCGATGGGCATCTCGCTGACGGAAGGCTGGGCGCGCCGCATGCGCGAGCACGCCGCCACCGCCGGCTACTCGTTCGACGTGCGCGACGCCGCCTTCAACACCGGCGTCATGTCGGAGCTGCTGGCCAAGGCCATCAGCGACAAGCCCGACGTGCTGGTGGTGCACAACCCGACCGTGCAGCTCCTGGCGCGCCAGATCCGGCAGGCCGAGTCCGAAGGGATCAAGGTGTTGCAGATCAACCTCCAGTCCAACCAGCCCTCGGCCGCCTTCGTCGGCGCCAACTGGGAGCGCATCGGCCGCGAGATCGCCGAGGACATCGTCAAGGAGTGCGGCGAAGGCAGCGGCAAGTCCGGCAAGGTCGCGATCATTCCGGGCCAGCTCACCGCCGCCGACAGCGTGATGATGAACGACGCCGCCTTCAAGGTGTTCGAGGCGCACAAGGAGATCGAGGTCGTCTCCAACCAGGCGTCGGACTGGGAGCCCGAGAAGGCGCGCCAGATCACCGCGACCGTGCTGCAGCAGCATCCCGACCTGTGCGCCGTCTTCGGCCACTGGGACGTGCACACGATGGGCGCAGGCAACGCGGTGAAGGACGCCGGCAAGGCCGACGACGTGCTCGTCTACTCGACCGGCGGCGGCGACGACGTCGCCTGCAAGGCGATCGAGGACGGCGTCCAGGACCGCATCTGGAGCTACGACGCCGACGGCCAGGGCCGCGACGCGGGCACGATGATCGACCTGCTCCTGCAAGGCGCGGCAGCCGCCGACGGCTCGATGCTGATCGTCGAGTCGCCGTTGAAGATCATCAAGGCCGGCGACGGATACGACGCCTCGCTCTGCTGGAAGATGTGACGGCTCCGGCCGTCGCGACCGCGCGAGCG
>JAEZXF010000211.1 GCA_023419995.1 Pseudomonadota bacterium
GAGGACGGGCCCGCAGTCGGCGGTCAGGACGCCGAGCGCGAGGCCCGGCCGGTCGGTGACCAGCGCGTCGGCCCTGGGGCGTTCCTCCGCGAAGGGCTCGCTGACGACGAGCGTGTCGGGCGAGTGGACCTGATAGAGCGTCAGCAGGCGCTCCGGGCCGACGCCGAGCCAGCGCGCGACGCGGGCGCGATTCTCGGCGACGTTCTCCCTGGCGTCCTGCGAGCCGACGCCGGCGTTCAACCCGCTATAGATGCCGTCGGAGACACCTCCGGCACGGGTGAAGAAGCCGTGCCTCACGCCGTGTCGCGCCAGTTCCTCCAGCGCGGAAGACCGGACCGGTTCCGGGTGAACGCTGCCGTGCATGCGCTGTCCTGTTTTCCCTTCCGGCGCTCGTGCGGGCCATGCCGCGGAGCGCCCTGATTTGCGCCGGATCGTGAGGCAGGCGACGCCCCACTGTCAATCCGGGCTCATTGCGGCGTGGCAAATGGCGGCAACCGGACGCCGTTCGGGGCGATCGAAAGCACCTTGAACAGCGTGCCCATCTCGCCCGGTGCGGCAAGGCGCTCGACCTCGCCGCGCAGCCGTTCCCGCGTCTCCTCGCCGGCCTGCGCGCCGAGCGTCCCGGCGCGCTCGACGAGGCCGAGGCCGAGCAGGAACTCGCCCTGCGTCGCGAGCTGCGCCTCCAGCCCGTGCCGCGCGGCGATGCGGGCGAGCACGGAGAAGTCCACATGCGAGGTGAGATCGGCATGGCCGGGGCTGGCGAAGACGTCGTCGTAGGCATGGGCGCGCACGGCCTGCAGCGTGTCGCCGAAGCCGGGGCGCGTGTGGCCGTAGTCGATGAAGAGGGCCGCGCCGCCGTTGCGGGCGATGCGCACCGCGATCTCGTCCATCAGGGCCTCGCGGGCGGGGGCGATCTCGAAGATCGCGCCTTCGGGTGCCGTGTCCGCGCCGTCCGGCAGGAGCGCGGGGTCGATGCCGGCGCTGCCGGCGACGAAGACGAGGCCGCCGTCGTCCGAAAGGTCGACCATGCGCTCGCGCCAGCCCTGCGCCGTCCTGACGAACTGGCGCACGGGCAGCGCGTCGAACAGCTCGTTGCCGACGATGACCAGCGGCAGGGACGGCAGGTCCGCGACCCGCGGGACCCATGTCGGCCGGCCCCGCCCGCTCGACAGCTTCCGCTCCTGGATCTCGACGAGGCGGGGGCTGGCCTCGATCAGGGCGATGCGGGCGCGGGTGACGAAGCCGGTGTCGATGCGGTCGAGCGTGCGCAGCATGTCGGCCATCAGCGTCCCGCGCCCCGGGCCGATCTCGGCCAGCACCGCCGGCATCGGACGGCCGTTCTCGACCCATGCCGAATACGCCCAGACCGCGACCAGCTCGCCGAACATCTGGCTGATCTCCGGCGCGGTGGTGAAGTCCCCGGCCGCGCCGAACGGCTCGCGCGTCGTGTAGTACCCCGCCTCGGGGTCGAACAGGCAGGCCGCCATGTAGTCGGCGACGGAAATCGGCCCCCCGGCCGCGATCAGCCGCCTGAGCCGGTCTTTCAGCGCGGTCATGCTGTCGCGGGCCTCGCGCGCAGCATCGCCCATGCGCCGAGAAGCACCATCGGCAGCGAGAGCATCATGCCCATCGTCAGCCAGCCGCCGGCGAGGTAGCCGATATGGGCATCGGGCTCGCGGAAGAACTCGACGAAGATGCGCGCCGCGCCGTAGCCCGCGACCATCGCGCCGGCGACAAAGCCGGGCCGCTTCAGCTTCAGCGCCGAATGGGTGAGGAGGCGCAGGAGGACGAACAGCGCCAGCCCCTCGAGCAGCGCCTCGTAAAGCTGGCTGGGGTGGCGCGGTTCCGGCCCGCCGTTCGGGAACACGAAGGCCCACGCAACGTCCGTCGGCCGGCCCCACAGCTCGGAATTGACGAAGTTGGTCAGCCGCACAAGCCCGAAGCCCACCGGCACGCCGGCGGCGATGACGTCGAACAGGCTCCAGGCGCTGAAGCCGCGGCGGCGCGCGAACAGGATCATCGCCAGGGTGACGCCGGTCAGCCCGCCGTGGAACGACATGCCGCCCCGCCAGACGGCGAGGATGTCGGCCGGGTTCTCCAGATAGCGGGCGAAGTCGTAGAACAGGATGTAGCCGAGCCGGCCGCCGAGGACGACGCCGGCCGCCGCCCAGATCAGGAAATCGTCGATGTCGACGGCGGAGAAGGGCGGTCTGCCGCCGGTCCACAGCCGCTCGTTGGCGACCAGGCGCCGCGCGTACCACCAGGCGAACAGGATGCCGACGACATAGCCCAGCCCGTACCAGTGAACCGCCAGCGGGCCGACGCGCACGATCACCGGGTCGATCTCGGGAAAGGGCAGGGCGGCGAGCGGCAGCAGGATGAGGTCGCTCAAGACGGGTGCTCCGGGCCGGTTTCGTCAGCGCCATATGGAGGGCAAGGGTCGCCATGGTCAAGGTCGGGCGAAGGCGGCGGGCCGGCCGCGCCTGCGACGCCGCGCGCCTTGCAATCCGGCGCGGCGAGGACTACTTCCCTTCCATCGAGCCAGAGCGAGGCCGCCGCTATGACCACCGGACCAAACCGCATCCTTGACGAGTTCGCCAAGCTGATGACCGACGCCGCCGGCGCGGCGCAGGGCATGCGCAAGGAAGTCGAGACGGCGTTCCGCGCGCAGGCCGAGCGCATCCTCAATTCGATGGACGTGGTCCAGCGCGAGGAGTTCGACGCCATGCGCGAGATCGCGCTCAAGGCCCGCGCCCGCAACGAGGAACTCGCCGCCCGCATCGCGGTGCTGGAAGAGAAACTGGGCGTTTCCGAAGCCGACGCGCCTGCAAGGAAGCCGTCGGCACGGGCGCAGGGCAAGAAAAACGCCTGATACGCGCCGGCGTTGTCCACATTGCAGCGCAGCGAAAAACGCTTGCGCGAGAGTCGCTTAGGCATGGCGCCCGATTTCGGGCCTCTCCTCTATCCACATCGCAAACTCTTGCGCCCCAAAAAAGGGGCTGTTCAGCTGACTCTGCTGCAATAGACTGAATTTGCTGCATGATTCGAAGCGTGATTTGACGCTCGCATGCGTCGGGCGGCGGGGGCCGGCCGGGCAGAAGTTGCGTCGCCCGCCATCCCGTCTTCCTCGAGTGCCGGTTTTCTGTAACGCGTGCCCTGTACCGAGGCGTACGCGAACGCCTTCTCATGACCTGACAGGAAGAGACTTCCTCATGAACCTGCTGGAACTCGACATCGCCCGCGACCTCCACCCGGTGGACGTCATCGAGCATGTCGCCACCACGAACGACTGGTCCTTCGAGCGCACCGGCGACGACGAGATCGCCATTTCCGTGGCCGGCAACTGGGCGAACTACCACGTCTCCTTCTCATGGATGGAGGATTTCGAGGCGCTGCACCTTGCCTGCGCCTTCGACCTCAAGGTGCCGGAGAACCGCACGCTCGAGGTGATGCGGCTTCTGTCGCTCATCAACGAGCAGATGCTGATCGGCCATTTCGACCTGTGGGAGCAGGAGGGCGCCATCATGTTCCGGCAGGCGCTGCTGCTTGCCGGCGGCGCCGAGCCGACCAGCCAGCAGGTCGAGGTGCTGCTGTCCTCGGCGCTCGAGGCCTGCGAATGCTACTTCCAGGCGTTCCAGTTCGTCGTCTGGTCGGGCACCAATGCGCGCGAGGCGCTGGCCAACGTGCTGTTCGACACGCAGGGAAGCTGCTGAGGTCCGTTCCATGAGCCACCACGGCGACGCGGGCGTGCGGCCCGACATCACCTTTGCCGATTTCGACAGGGTCGACATCCGCGTCGGCACCATCGTCGCGGCCGAGCCCTATCCCGAGGCGCGCAAGCCGGCGATCAAGCTCAGGATCGATTTCGGCCCCGCCATCGGCGAGAAGAAGTCCTCGGCGCAGATCACCCGGCACTACACGCCCGAATCCCTCGTCGGCCGGCAGGTGATGGCGGTGGTCAACTTCCCGCCGCGCCAGATCGGCAAGTTCCTGTCGGAGGTGCTGACCCTCGGCTTTCCCGACGAGGACGGCGAGGTGGTGCTGGCCGCCGTCGACAAGACGGTGCCGGACGGCGGCAAGCTGTTCTGAGACCCCGCCGGCCCGCCACGGACGGGACCGGCCGATTGCCCATGCCTGACGAAGACGCCTATCTGCCCGGAAATCCCGCGCTGGCGGCCAGCGGCCTCGCCGTCGTCCTGACCGGCTGCTCCGGCGGCGGCAAGTCGACCCTTCTCGCGGCGCTCGCCGCGCGCGACCACGCGGTGCGGCCCGAGGCCGGCCGCCAGGTCGTGCGCGAGCAGATGCATCTCGGCGGCGACGGGCTGCCGTGGCGCGACGCGGTGCGGTTCGTCGAGCTCGCGGCGTCGCGCACGATGCACCTCTTCAACGCCACCGTCCCGTCGGCGCGGTCGGTGTTCTTCGACCGGTCGCTGGTCGATCTGGTCTCATTCCTCGACATGAAGGGCATCGCGGTTCCCCTCCACCTGCGCCGCGCGATCGACCTGTACCGCTATGCGCCCGACGTCTTCGTGGTGCCGCCGTGGCCCGAGATCTATGTCAGCGACGCCGAGCGGCCGAAGCCGTTCGAGGAGGCCTGCCGCGAATACGAGGCGCTGGTCGAGGGCTACCGCGCCGCCGACTACCGGCTGGTCGAGGTGCCGAAGGCGGGCGCGGCCGAGCGTGCCGACTTCATCCTGGAGCGTCTCGGCGGCAACCCTTCGCCTTAGGCCGGGATGCGGATGACGGCGCGCAGGCCGCCGAGGGGGCTGTCGCCCAGCGTGATGTCGCCGCCATGGCTGCGGGCGATGTCGCGGGCGATGGAGAGGCCGAGGCCCGTGCCGCCGGCATCCTGGTTGCGCGCGTCGTCCAGCCGCACGAACGGCTTGAACACCTCCTCGCGCTTCTCCGCCGGGATGCCGGGGCCGTCGTCGTCGACGACGATCAGCAGCGTGCCGCTGGTGTGCGTCGCGGTGATCTCGACCTTCTTGGCGTAGCGCAGCGCGTTGCCGACGACGTTGGCGAGAAGCCGCGAAAAGGCGTTGGGGCGCACATGCACCTCGGGATTGCCCGTCAGCGAGGTCTTGAGCGTGCGCCGGCGCATGCGCGCCTCCTCGCTCTGCTTCTCGAAGAACGCGGCGAGGTCGAAGCTGCCCGGCGTCTCGCCGGTCTCGCCGCGGGCGAAGGCGAGATAACCCTCCAGCATCGACTGCATGTCGTCGATGTCCTGGTTGAGCGCCTCGTGGTCGGCCTTCGACCCGCTGAGCGCCAGCTGGAGCTTGAAGCGGGTAAGGATGGTGCGCAGGTCGTGGCTCACCCCGCTCAGCATCGCCGTGCGCTGCTCGATCTGGCGCTCGATGCGCTCGCGCATCTGCAGGAACGCCATGCCGGCCCGCCGCACCTCGTCGGCGCCGCGCGGCCTGAAGTTGCCCGGCGTCGGCCGGCCCTTGCCGAAGCTCTCCGCCGCCTCGGCGAGGTTGAGGATCGGCCGGATCTGGTTGCGCAGGAAGGCGACGGCGATGGCCAGCAGCACCAGCGAGGTGCCGACCATCCACAGCAGGAAGATGTGCGTGTTCGACGCATAGGTGTGGCTGCGCCGGGCGAAGACGCGCAGCACGTTGTTCTCGAGGCGCACCCGGATCTCGACGATCGACGAATCGCCGACCGTGTCGAGCCAGAACGGCCGGTTGATCTGGCGCATGATCTGCTCGGAGAGCGACTGGTCGAGGATCGAGAAGAACGGCTTCGAGCCCGGCGCGGGCAGGGGGTCGGGCGGCAGGAGGTCGATCTTGAGCTGCAGGCGCTCCTGCGCGATGCGGATGACTTCGGCGATGTCCTGGTCGGCCGGCCACGTCTCGATCATGTCGATGATGGCGGCGATGTCGCGGGTGACGGCGGTGGAAAGGCGCTCCGTCACCGTTTGCCAGTGGCGCTCCATGAACACGAAGGCGATGACCGACTGGAGGAGGATCATCGGCGCGATGACGATGATGAGCGAGCGCGCGTAGAGCCGCTTCGGCATCCGGCGCTCGATCAGGCGCCAGAAGCGCCTCACGCCCCGCGCCGTGCCCGCGGGCGGCCGCGGAAAGCCGGCATCGGCCGTGTGTGAATCGTTCGGGCGCAAGGGAACGTCGGAACTCGCCATCTTTCCTTTCCGGTGCGCCGGTCCCAGTGCCGCGCCCGCGGAAGTCTACTCCACGCTCAGGCGGTATCCAACACCGCGCACGGTCTGGAGCCAGACCGGGTTGGACGGATCGCGCTCGATCTTGCGGCGCAGCCGGTTGATCTGGACGTCGATCGTGCGCTCGCCGACCTCGGAATCCGAGCCGATCAGCTCGTGGCGCGGGATCGTCTCGCCGGCCCGTTCGGCGAAGAGGGCGAGGATCTCCTGCTCGCGGTCGGTCAGCTTCATCGCCTCGCCGCTCTTCTTCAGCTCGCGGCGCGCGATCTGGAAGGTGTAGGGACCGAAGACGATCTGCTCGACCTTCGGGGTCGGCTGCGGGCCGCCGCGGCGCAGGATGTTGTTCAGCCGCAGCAGGAGCTCGCGCGGGTCGAACGGCTTGGGCAGGTAGTCGTCGGCGCCCGCCTCGAGCCCGGCGACGCGGCTGTCGGTCTCCGACAGCGCGGTCAGCATCAGGATGGGGACGTTCTTCTCCTCGCGCAGCGACCGGGTGAGCTGGACGCCGCTCTCGCCCGGCATCATCACGTCGAGGACGATCAGGTCGAAGTCGATGCCGGCGAGCTTGCGCCGGGCTTCGGCCGCGTTGCCGGCGACGGTGACGCGGTAGCCGTTCGTGCTCAGGAACTGCTTCAGCAGCGTGCGGATACGCGTGTCGTCGTCGACGACCAGAAGGTGAGGGGCGTCGTCGCCCGGTATGACCGCGTCCTGCGCCATCGACAGCTGATCCTCCACGGTTGGAGCGCCCCCGCGCAGGATCATTCTAGCGCGCCTCGCCGTCCCGGTCATCCCGGCCCTTGGCCGACGCGGGTGCGATCTGTTCGCGCAGCTCGGGATTGACCATGCCCTTGAGGAAGCGCTCGACCGCCTCGCGGTCGGCCGGCGCCGCATCGGCGAGCGCGGCGGCGATGCGGTGGGTCTGCGGCGTCGCCAGCGCCCCGGCCAGCTCGCGGCCCCTGTCGGTGGTGTAGAGCTCCCGCTGGCGGCGGTCGCGCGGGCCCTGCACCTGGACGATGTATCCGCCGTCGATCAGCTCCTTGAGCACGCGGGCGAGGCTCTGCTTGGTGATCTTCAGCACGTCGAGCAGCTCGGCCACGGTCAGGCCGGGCCGGCGGTTGACGAAGTGGACGACCCGGTGATGCGCCCGGCCGAAGCCGTACTCCGCGAGGATCTTGTCCGGGTCCGAGGTGAAGTCGCGGTAGGCGAAGAAGAAGAGCTCGATGATGGTGAAGTCGATGTCGGCCTCGCCGGCGGGCGGGGTCCCGATCGGCTCGGTGTTGCGGTCGCTTGCTTTCGCTGTGGTCGTGTCGCCTGTCATATCGTTCTGTCTGGGCTGTACCAGTCCGATTTATGTCAGTGTTATTGACATAATTTAGACCGGATAGTAATTTTTGACAATCTTGCCGGCTGATTGCGCACGATCATGAAAGGAGGCGGAATTTTCTGCCGTTGATTCCTTCAATCCGTCTCGCAAACGGCGTAGATTTGTGGTTTCGCGCCTCCGGTTAGCGGAGCGTGGGCTGCGCGTCCAATGAAATCAGGGCTTTTGGCCCCTAGGGAGAAATAAATGGCATCCGTTCCTTTCGACCAGCTCGATGGTCATATCTGGATGAACGGCGAATTCGTCAAATGGGCGGACGCCAAGATTCATGTGCTGACTCACGGCCTCCACTATGCCAGCGCGGTGTTCGAGGGCGAGCGGGCCTATGGCGGCGAGATCTTCAAGCTGACCGAGCATACGCAGCGGCTGCACGATTCGGCCACCATCCTCGGCTTCAAGATCCCCTATTCGGTTGCCGAGATCGACCAGGCCTGCCGCGACCTGCTCAAGATGCAGGGCTTCACCGACGCCTATGTGCGCCCGATCGCCTGGCGCGGCTCGGAGATGATGGGCGTGTCGGCGCAGAACAACCGCATCAACTGCGCCATCGCCATCTGGCAGTGGCCGAGCTACTTCGATCCCGAGCAGCGCCTGAAGGGCATCCGCCTCGACGTGGCCGAGTACCGCCGGCCCGATCCGCGCACCGCGCCGTCGAAGTCCAAGGCCGCCGGCCTCTACATGATCTGCACGCTGTCCAAGCATGCGGCCGAGTCCAAGGGCTATGCCGACGCGATGATGCTCGACTGGCGCGGCCAGGTCGCTGAGGCCACCGGCGCCAACATCTTCTTCGTCAAGGACGGCAAGCTGCACACGCCGAAGCCCGACTGCTTCCTCGACGGCATCACCCGCCGCACCGTGATCGACCTCGCCAAGCGGCGCGGCATCGAAGTCGACGAGCGGGCGATCATGCCGGAGGAACTCGCGGGCTTCGAGCAGGCCTTCCTGTGCGGCACCGCGGCCGAGGTCACCCCGGTGGCCGAGATCGGCCAGTGGACGTTCACGGTCGGCGACATCACCAAGACGCTGATGAACGACTACATGGCCGAGGTGCAGCCCAAGCGCGCCGCCGCCGAGTAAGCCGGCGAAGGTAGCTGCGGCCCGCCCGCCGGCAACGAAAGGCGAAAACGACCCGCCGCGGACGCGAGGCGGGTCGTTTTGCTTTCGCCGGACACGCGCATGTTTTCTGCTGTTGTCCACAGCGAAGCGCGATCTCCTTTGACTTTGGTCAATTTTCGGCATTCCATCCATGTCGCCGGCCCGCGGAGTCGGCTTTATCGGAGGGAATAAGGTGGACGCTCTTCTTCCAATCATCATTCAGGTCATCTCGGGTGTCGTCGGCGGCCAGGCCGTGGGCGCGGCCCTCAAGAC
>JAEZXF010000251.1 GCA_023419995.1 Pseudomonadota bacterium
GCCTCGCCCGGCGCGGGCGCGGCATCGGCCGCCTCGCCGAAATACCAGTCGTCGGCATCGCCGGCGGGACGCGGCGCGGCGCGGGCGGCCGCGTCGTCCGGGCCGGCAGGCGTGACCTCCGCTTCCTCCTCGGCGAGACGCTCCGGCAGGTCGGCGTCCGAGGGCAACGGGTCCTCGACCTCGGAGAGGATGGCATCGGGGAGAGCGGCGACGGCTTCGGCCAAGGCAATTTCCGCGGCCGTCTCCTGCGGCTGCGCCGCCTCGGCCGGGTCGATCTCCTCGATCGGCTCGTCGACGGCGATCAGGAGATGAAGCGCCGGCTCGTCGGCCAGCCGGGCGATGCCGGCCGGGATCAGCCCGTCGCGCGCCGGGACGAGGCGCTTCACCAGCCTGTCGCTCTCGCGCGCCACCTCGCCGACCAGCCGGGTCAGCGTCTGCGGCGCGATGCCGAGCGCGGGGAAGCCGGCGGAGGCCACCTGGATGCACGCCTCGTCGTCGAGCAGCGCGGCGAAGTAGCCGGCCTGCTCGAAGCCGGCGATGATGCGATCGGGAGCACTCGCCACCTCGGCGGGGAGGGCAAGCAGCACCGCGGGCTCGCCGTCCGGCAGGGTCACGGCGCTGACGTTGAACAGAAGGGCGCGGCTCGTCGCGCCGCGCGCCAGCCGCACCGTCACCGCGCGGTCGCGGCCCATGCGCGGGAAGCCGGGAACCGCCGCGATCTGCCGCCGGGCGACGAAGCCCAGTTCGGGCGACGCGCCCATGACAGATTCGACATCGTCATGGCCGAACAGCGCCGCGCCCGCGCCGTTGGCCCAGATCACCTCCTCGAGGTCGATCGACAGCAGCGCCAGCGCATCGCCGGTCGCGAAGCGCCCGCGCACCTCGTCGAGCACGGCGATGTCGATGAACGAATAGCGGCCGGAAGCCATGGACGGACCTGATGCTCTCGAAGGGGACAGACGCTGTCTCAATTAACCCTTTATTAATAAGGGGAGGGCCGGTCCGCGTCCACAAGCGGCGACAGTGTGCCCGGGCGAATCTTGAGCCTTGGTTAACCCGCGTTAATCCATATTGATGCGATGCAACAAAAATGTTGCAATGCACAAAAAGATACGCTATATAGGTTTCGACAAGGCAAGACGCGGCCGCCGCCGAAGGCGCGGCCCGCCCCACGAAAAGGAATCGAGCCATGACCAAGACCGCCAAAGCCACCGAGTTCACCGCTTTCGACGCCGAGAAGGCCACCGACCAGTTCCGCGCCTTCGCCGAGAAGGGCGTCGAGCAGTCGAAGGAAGCCTACGCCAAGCTGAAGACCGGCGCCGAGACCACCCAGAAGGCGCTCGAGTCGACCTTCGAGCAGGCCAAGTCGGCCGGCAGCGAGTTCTCGCTGAAGTCGATCGCCGCCGCCCGCGCCAACGCCGAGGCCGGCTTCGCCCATCTCGAGGCTCTGGTCGCCGCCAAGTCGCTTTCCGAGGTCATCGAGCTGCAGACCGCCTTCGTGCGCAAGGCCGTCGAGACCGCCGTCGAGCAGGCCAAGGACTTCCAGGCCGCCTCGACCAAGGTCGCCGAGGACGTCGCCAAGCCGCTGAAGGACGTGTTCGAGAAGTCCGTCAAGGAACTCAAGGTCGCGTAAGGCGCCCTCAACCAGTTACCTGCGGGGCGGATTCCTCCTCCCTTCCAAGCCGCAGGCATGAAGACCGGCACCTCCTCCCGCCGGTCTCTCACAGGAAAAGGCCGGGATCTCCTCCCCCCGGCCTTTTTCCTTTTCCGGCATGCGCAATCGTCGCAGAAAGACGGCGGGGCCCTCTCGTCGCACTTGAAATCGCGGCCGATTGCCCGTAAGAGCCACGCCAGCCCTTCGGCGTGTGCATGCGGTTGTAGCTCAGTTGGTTAGAGCGCTGGTTTGTGGCACCAGAGGTCGGTGGTTCGAGTCCACCCAACCGTACCATATTTTCCCAGACCCATTTCTTAGAACAGCGAACCCTGACCGCCCGGTTCCGGCTTCCGCGCGGGCTTTCGCGGCGCGGCGCGGGTGACGTCGCCGCCGGTGGCCTCGACGGCGACCGTGCCGTCGGCGAACTCGACGGCGAGCGCGTCGCCGGGCCGGACCGCGGCGGCGGACTTGACCGGGTTCCTGTCCGCGTCGAGCACCAGCGCGAAGCCGCGCCTGAGCACCGAGCGGTGGGACATCGTCTCGGCGAGCCGCCACGCCTGCGCCAGCCGGGTGACGCGCTGTTCCCGCGCGATGCCGACGGACTGGTCGGCGCGGCGCGCCAGCAGGCGCAGGCTCTCGCGATGCGCGGACAGCCTGGCCGACAGCGCCGCCGGCGACACGCGCGCCGCATCGCGGGCGAGCCTCGTGCGCGCCTCGGCGACCCGCCGCTGGAGAAGAGCCGGAGAAAGCCGCAGCGCCCGGAAATGCTGGCGCTTCGCCTCCACGCTGCCCGACAGCGCCCGGGCGAGGCGGTTGGCCGCCTCGTCGAAATCCCGGCGCGGCATGGCGAGAAGGTCGTCGATCGACGGC